>JADGAW010000050.1 GCA_015231815.1 Nitrospinota bacterium | reverse complement strand
AATTATGAAAAATTCAGAAATTGTTCCACGTTGTATATCTTAAATTCTCTAATTAACTAATTTTCTCTATTTTTATAGCAATTCATTTTGATAATAAGGATATAATATTATGAATTTATTTTTTCTTCAGTTAACCTTCCAATTTTGAAACGTCATTATATGAATAAGATAGAACGACCCACTCCTGTTGACCGTGAAAAAAAAATGAGGGAAGACGATTTTATCGTTTCTCGAACTGATACAAAGGGGGTTATTACGTATGGCAATAAAATTTTCATTGAATTGTCTGAATATTCTGAGTCTGAGCTTTTAGGAGCACCTCACAATATCCTAAGACACCCCGACATGCCACGGACTGTTTTTAAATTACTTTGGGATACGGTACAGTCTGGAAATGAAATCTTTGCTTTTGTAAAGAATATGTCTAAAAGTGGAGCCTATTATTGGGTTTTTGCTAATGTTACTCCTGACTATAACCAGCAGGGGCAAATTATTGGTTACTATTCTGTTAGAAGAAAGCCAAATGACTCCGCAGTAGCTGTCGTTTCAGAAGTTTATCGTCAAATGATTGAAGCAGAAAGGCAAGGGGGTATGGATGCCTCTTTAAAACTATTAACAGAACTTTTAGAATCTAAAGGATTGTCGTATGACCAACTCGTCCAAACACTCCAAAAATCATAATATTGCTCCAGCCGGCATAGTAATACTTCTTGCTGCTTTAGGATATGGCTTATACAGTGGTGCTGATTTTGTCTTATTGGGCCTTATCCTCTTAGGGCTTGTTGCATTTGTTATGTTATTGTTGCCTGGAGGAAATCAAAAAGAAGTTGAAGACTCTGTTGTTCAACAAATGAAAAGGGTTGTTGAAAATGCAGATAAAGGGGTGTTTGAACATAGAATTATCAATATTGCTGAAAGGCATCCTTTATATGATATTGCGTGGGGAGTTAATAATCTTCTTGACCAATTTGAAGCTTTAAGCAGGGAAATTAAGACCTCAATAACAGCAATTTCGAATGGTAACTGTGACCGTAACATCTTCACAACTGGATTAAAAGGGGATTTTCGTAAAGAAGGGGAATTGATATCTCGTTCCATTATTGCCATGCAGGAACAAAATAAAGCACGTGAGAAAGCTGAATTAGCTAAAGCTTTTCTTGAGAGTGTTATGTCTTCAATGGAAGAAATGACTGCATCAATTCATAATATTGCTGAGAATGCCAAAAATGTTAGTGTTTCAGTGCAAGAGATTGATGAAGCGTCGGTGAAAATGTCTGAAAGAACCAATAACTTGGCAAGCGAGACAGAAAAAGTTTCAGCAGATATTGATGAAACTCTTGTGGCAATGGAAGAAATGGCGAGAAGTGCTGATGAAGTTAATAATATTGCTAAAAGTACCAATGATGTAATTCACGAAGTTGATGTTGCTGGTAAATTGGTAGAAGGAAAAATTAAAGAAACATTTGATGCGGCTGAAGAAATATCCAGTGAGATGGATTCTGTTGCCAGTTCAGTGAATGAACAATCAGCAAGTATTCATCATGTTTCTGAGAATGCAGTTCAAGCACGGGAATTGAGTGAAACATCATTAGCAAAAGCTTTAGATGGTAAGGAAAAACTTGGAGACCTTCTTAACTCCATAAAAGAAATACAAAGACAGGTATTAGAAGTTGCAGATGTTATTAAGGAATTAAGTCGAATGGCGGTCGATATCGGTGAAATAACTGAAACAATTGACAATATAAGTGAACAAACAAACCTCTTGGCTTTAAATGCAGCGATTGAGGCAGCACGGGCAGGTGAGCATGGTCGAGGCTTTGCCGTTGTTGCAGATGAAGTACGAAAGCTTGCTGAAAGAAGTTCACTTGCTACTCGAGAAATTGCCGATTTAATTAAAGCGATACAGGAAAAAGTTGAGAGTTCAAATCAGGGAACAAGTGAGGCAATTAGTCAGATGGAGCGAGGAGGTGTTATTGCTGATGAAACTGGTGTCGCTATGCAGGAGATTGTGGAAAAGAGTGAAGAAACCAAAAACTATGTTCTTCTAATTGCAAGTGCTGCTGAAGAACAAACTAAAGTTAGTGAAGATATTGTTCATAGGGTTGCAAATACCAGTGAAAAAAGCAGGGGTATTGTTTCAATCTCAAGTGAACTAAGTCAGGCTGGCGAAACAATTAGTCATAATGTTTCCCAATTGGAAGTAGTTATGAAACAGGTAGGTAACGCTACTGAAGAGCAAAGTCTTACAGCAGGTCAAGTTGTTAAAGCAGCAGAAAGAATTAAGGCTTCGGCATCATCGGTAAATAGTTTAGCTATTGATCAAGCGAGGGAAGTAGAAAATACTGCCAAGGAAATTAAAACAATTACCGGTGTTGTTGCAGAAGTTTCCTCAGCTGTTGATGAACAGGCAAAAGTAACGGAAGATATTACAACTCGAGCTATTAAACTGTCTGAAGAAGAACAAAAATAAGGTTTTAAAGAAGAGGGGCTACAAAAAGTTTTGGGGGATATTCTGCTTTTCTGGTGATGAATTATTAGGGCAACAAATGTTACCCTAACACTATCTTATAAATTAAGACCTGCTTTTCTGATTATTTGTTTTGCTGAGATTTTAATAACAGCCATTGCTGAAAGGTTTGTCATTAATTGCTTCAACACATCCATTGAATCTCCATTGACTCCTACTGCTTTATTGTCGCTGATTGTTACGCCTGACTTTTCGAAAATTTCCTTAATTTTATCTTTCTCCATTGAGAGCTTAAAGGCGGTTTCGAGAATTTCTGCAATAACTAATTTTGGATCCATACTATTCTCCTCCTAATCTAATTGAATGCCATGTTTTTGAGCTAAAGCATCTACTTCTCCACCGACATGTAAGTCATGTGCAGCCTGTAAATACATTGGGATTTGTTCTTTTTTAATGATGCAACCATGTTGAGGGCAAATTAAATTAATCCCATTTGTTTCGTTTAATTTTTCTAGTCGTTTTAAAGCATATTCCAATGCTTTTTTAGATCCAAGATATTGTCCCAGAAACGTTGAAAGTTGTGTCGGATAATCTTCTCCGGCATAAAGATCGTTTGAACTGGTAAAGCCTCCGAAGGCATCAGATGAGAAAACTGTCTTTGTCTTTGTGTCATAGGTAACCATAGCACCAACAAAGTGACAGTATGGAGTCATGGAAAAAACTAAAGATCTTCCATTTCCAAAGGTAATGGAATCTCCATCATCCAGAGGGTGAACTGAATGTTTTGTTCCATAATGTTGCATAAGAACTTTTGCTTCTAACGGGCAGGAAATCTGAACATCCGGTGCTGAAATCTTTTCATAAAAAGGAAGTGCAGCACAAAGATCAGGATCCTGATGTTGAACAATGAGGTGCTTTATTTTTCTTGGATTAACAACAGCATGTACTTTTCTTAAAACTGTCGCAAAGAAGTCATCTTTCATTGAACCTGGGTCAATGAAAGCTGCTTCATCACCATCTACAATGAGATAGGGGACATTAGAAAAGCTATTGTTTTGATCCTGAACGCCTAAATGAAAGACCCCTTCGGCTATTTCAATGGGGTTCGATGCATCATAGAAATCCACCATGTTTTTCCTCCAACTTTAAATGCATAATGAGTATTAAATCGTAATCCAATGAGTGATGCTATTTATAAATTAAGCATTATATATTAATCTCATAAAATTACCATGCTTATTTTCTGTAAGCTACTCTTCTTTTTCTGGAGGGTTAATGCGGGCTATTTCTCCACTGAGTCTTACTGTTTTTGCCGGATTCATTACATCAAGGATTTTTCCTGCTTTTTTACCTAACATTCTTTTAAGAACCTGAACTGCTATATCTTCTTCAAGTTTCTCAATAACAATTGCTGCTTCAGCAGGCTTCATACTTTCATAAACCTTAACGAGTTGTTTAATATTTTTTTCTCCCAAATCTTTTCTCATCGTAATGAGTTCTTCAAGCTGATTTTTCAGAGTTTGCATATCAGCTAGTTTTGTATCAATACTGCTCTCAATAGTTTTAATTTGGGATTCCTTATTTTTCAACTCCATTTCTTTTTCTTCAAGACTTTTTTGTCGTTCTTTTAGTTCATTCAGAAGTTTAAGGTTTTTAATTACTTCAACTTCTCCCTTTTCTTTTTCTTTATAAAATTTAACTGCTTGTTCAATTTCCCTTTGTTTTTCTCTTTCTTCATCAGTGATTTCTTTTTTCTCTTCTTCCTGCGCAAAAACATTTTCCACTGATAGCGTTTGTTTATGTGCTTTATTGTCGCCAGAATAAAAGAACGTAAACGATGTAATGATAAAGAGAAGAACTGAAGTTTTTACATAATGTATCGAGGGCATTCTAAAACGAAAATTTGACACTATTTCTCTTATTGCTGTCATTAAGGTAGTTTTTTCCTCTTTTTCTGGCATGGTAAATACTGGTTTTCCATACTTTTCATTTTGTCTGTTTTCTGCAAAATGGTGCTCTCTTTCCGCTTCTTGTGGGGAATAGTGACGAAATATTTCTTCAGTTTCCATCTTCATATAGGTACCGTTGATTAATAAGTGAAAAAAATGTCATAAAAAGTATTCAATAATTATGCCAGTTATTGTAATATATTGAGCATTTTAAATAATAGGAATTAATAATGAAAGCTGCTTTTATTGACAGGGACGGCACGATATTAAGTAATGAAGACCATTTGAGACGGGAGGATGATTATTCTCCAACGTTTAATGTATTTAAAGGCATAAGGATGTTAAAAAACCTCGGTTTTTTACCAGTCATTATTACCAACCAGTCGGGGGTAGCAAGGGGTTATTACGGAGAAGATTTTGTTGAGTTGATAAAAAATAAAATGGGACGTGATTTAGCATGTGAGGGTGTTGATACCTTTGCACACTATTACTGCCCACATCATCCAACAGTCGGACTCTTTCCTTATAAAATGCAATGCACATGTAGAAAACCGGAAGCGGGAATGGTTTATAAAGCAGCAAAGGAGTTCGATATTAATTTACAAGAATCGATTGTTATAGGCGATTCGACAACTGACTATGGTTTAGCAAAAAATGCTGAAATTAATTTCTACCTTGTTGCAACAGGTACTGGAAAGAAGTTTGTTCGAGAGATAGAAGAGGAAAAAAATCCTCTCTATTGTGGATATTTTGATAACCTGTTTACCGTTGCTGAATCTATTGCTGCCTCTAAGAAATAAAAATTTCCTTAAAGTTTTTTTTTACGAAAGGCTTGCGATATCAGAATCTACCATCATCTTAACCAAACCTTCAAAGTTTACTTTTGGAGTCCAACCAAGTTTTTCCTTTGCCTTAGATGGGTCACCAATTAATAAGTCAACCTCAGTAGGCCGATAGAATTTTGGATTTATATCGATGATGACATCACCTTTTTTCAGAGAAGATGTTACATCCTTATCGATAATTTCTTTGATAATACCTTTTTCATTTTCTGCATTGCCAGTCCATTCAATAATAATTCCAGCATTTTTGAAAGATTCTTCACAAAGGCGTCTTACTGTATATGTTTCTCCAGTTGCAATAACATAATCATCTGCTTTAGGTTGTTGGAGCATGAGGTACATCGCTTCAACATAATCACCAGCAAACCCCCAGTCTCTCTTAGCATCAAGATTACCAAGAGATAAAATCTTCAAGAGCCCTTTTCTTATTTTTGCTGCGCCAAGAGTAACCTTTCGTGTAACGAAGTTTTCCCCTCTTCTAGGTGATTCATGATTGAAAAGAATACCGTTGCCAGCATACATATCATAACTTTCCCGGTAATTTACCGTTAACCAGTAACTCATAACTTTTGCTGCAGCATAAGGACTCCGTGGGTAAAAAGGAGTTTTTTCTGATTGAGGAACCTCCTGAACCAGACCGTACATTTCACTACTGGAAGCCTGATAAAAACGAATTTTTGTGTTTAAATCCTTAATGGCATCGAGAAGTCTCAGGGTTCCTGTTCCTGTAACATCAACGGTATATTCAGGTATATCAAAGCTTACTCTGACATGGCTTTGTGCTGCGAGGTTATAAATCTCGTCAGGTTCTACCTTGGCAATAACTGATCGTAATGAAGTTGAGTCACCGAGGTCTCCATAAAGAAGTTGAAGTTTTGATGTTTTACCAATATATTCTTCATGTAAATGGTCGATTCTTTCTCGGGTGATTGTGCTGTTTCTTCTGATGAGCCCAAAAACATCGTATCCTTTTGCTAATAAAAGTTCAGCAAGATAGGAGCCGTCTTGTCCTGTTATTCCTGTAATGAGTGCTTTCTTTGCCATAAAAATTCCTAGTGTTAATTGGTAATTGTATAAAAAATATGCCATTTTACTATCTATCATGGTAATTCCATCATGATTCAGCATATTTATATACAAAAATATCATATTTAACCGATTTTTTAGGTTATTTCTATTATGTAGTTATTTTGTTCTTGTATCACACTTTACAGGAGCATGTTTGACTCCTTTCTCTCACCTTATATAATACCTTCTTTATTTTTATCCTTTTTAACCGAAACGTTTGTATGAAAGAAAAGAAAATCATCATTATTGGGGCTGGTCCAACGGGGCTTGGAGCTGCATACAAACTCTCGGAGCTTGGCTATGAAAATTGGGAAATATACGAACGAAACAGCTATGTAGGAGGACTCGCTGCGTCATTCGAAGATGATAAAGGTTTTACTTGGGATGTTGGTGGACATGTGCTTTTTTCTCATTTTCCCTACTTTGATGAAATGGTTGATAAAGCACTCAAGAATGAATATTTAAAACATGAAAGAAGTGCCTGGATATTTCAAGGAAAGAACTGGATTCCCTATCCCTTTCAAAATAATATACGTCACCTTGAAAAAGAGCAGGTGTTGGAATGTTTGATGGGATTAATTGCTCTCAACAAGACGAAAGAACAAACACAAAACTTCGAAGAACTGATTTATGCAATATTTGGGGAAGGTATTGCAAAATATTTTATGATTCCATACAACCAAAAGGTATGGGCGCATAACCTCAAGGATATTTCCACTGAATGGATAGCAGAACGAATGAGTGTTATAAACCTTGAGAAAAAAAAAAAAAATGTTGTTTTTCAACAGGATGAAGTTTCCTGGGGACCAAATAATAGATTTAAATTCCCCCTTAAAGGAGGTACTGGAGCGATCTTTAATGGAATTGCCAAATTTCTCACAAAACCAATATTTTTTAATAAGAATTTAGTTGAGTGCAATACGCAAAAAAAAGTAGCTACATTTAATGATGGTACTGAAACAAACTACGATATCTTAATAAACACCTCGCCCTTGAATGTCTTTATTAATAATTTACGAGGTTCTCATGAAAAGGCTCAGGATACGATAAAAGGGGTTGTATATAATTCAGGTTTAATTATTGGGCACGGAGTAAAAAAGAAACTGAAGAGCAATAAGTGCTGGATTTATTTCCCGGAGCAATTATATCCATTTTATAGAGTGACCTATTTTTCCAACTATTCTCCCAATAACGTTCCAAGGGGAGATACCGATACCTATTGTTCAATTATGAGTGAGGTTTCATATCCTGTAGGTAGTAAAGTAAATGAAGCACAAATAAAAGAAGAAACGGTGAAGGGTTTGATTAAAAGTGGAATTCTTGAGGAAAAGGAGCGAGAAAATATTGTGAGTGAATATAGTATTGGTATTAGTCATTCATACCCGGTTCCCACCATTGGAAGAAATAGGGCATTGGATTATATTCATCCGTACCTTGAAAATATGGGCATTTTTTCGCGGGGAAGATTTGGTGGTTGGAAATATGAAATAGGTAACATGGATCATTCAACAATGCAGGGGGTAGAACTCATAAACCGTATTGTTTCCGGTGAAAAGGAAACTGTTTGGGCAGGGTAAGTGATGATAAAGCCTGAAGTTAGCGTTGTTCTTATAACGTGGAACAGAAGAGAAGAACTTCTAACAACCATCAAAAAAATATATGAGTCAGATTATAAAAACTTTGAGGTAATTGTTGCAGATAATAATTCTCACGATGGAACAGTTGATGCCATAAAGAAAGAATATTCAGAGGTTAATCTTATAGCTCTTGAAGAAAATATTGGAATAGGAGCATACAATCAATGTTTTCAAACAGCCCAAGGAAAATATATTCTTATTCTTGATGACGATTCCTATCCTGAGCAGGAAGCAATGGGGAAAATGGTAAAGGTCTTTGATAATGAACCTAAAACAGGTATCATTGCCTTTAATATTATCAATACGGTAACAGGGAAACCCTGTGATTTTTGGCATATTCCAACGTTAAAAGGTTCAGTTAAGTGGGTTAACTTTCTTGGTTGTGGAGCCGGGATTAGGACAGAACTTCTTAAAAAGGTTGGTGGATATCCGGAAGAGTTCTTTATATACGAAAACGAGCTTGATGTCAGTTTGAAAGTACTGAACGAAGGCTATACCATTACCTTTAATTCGGAAATTATTGCTTTTCACCCATTTACTCAAGAGAAACGAGGCAATGAGCGGGTAATTTATTACGGGACAAAAAACAAGCTTCTTTTGCTGTGGAAATATTTTTCTTTGGAAACTGTATTTGTTTTGACATTAAAGTTCGTGATAATTAATCTGTTTCTTACCTTAAAAAGGGGCAGGGGACTTCTTCGGCTTAGAGCATTTAAGGATGCATTTAAACAGTATTCTTCTTATGCAAAGAAAAATAAGGTTACACGGGGTATTGACAGTGATACAAGGAAAAAACTGGCTCCCTTCTTTAACGAATTTTGCTTAAGAACGTGGCTTAAACGTATGTAAGCCTCGTCATGCTTTTCAGGTGCAATTGCTTAAGGGAAGAGTGAAAAGTAAATAGTAAAGAGTGAATATTTTTCAATTTCTTTCGGAATTCTTAACCCAAAAAGTAAAGGAATACATTGGGGAGTCTTAAGCTCTGTATTAGTCTATTGCGTTAAAGAAAGGGCTTCTTTGAGGTTAATTGTTTCTTCATAAATTGAACGTCCAAGAATAAATCCACGTACTCCGGATTTTTCCAAAGTAATAATCTTTTTTACATCATCAATTGTGGTAAAACCACCTGAAGCAATGATGGGGATGCTTGTTTGACTGGCTGTCTCATGAATTGCTTCAAAATTTGGTCCCTGCATCATACCATCTCTACTAATATCGGTATAGATTATTTCTGCCACGCCATCTTTTTCGTAAGATTTTGTTAATTCATTTACCTTTGTTTCTGATGTTTCCAACCAGCCGTTAGTTGCAACAAAGCCATTTTTTGCATCTATGCCTACTATGATTTTGTCAGGAAATATTGAGCAGGCTTCTTTTACTATTTCCGGGCTTTTGACAGCAACGGTACCAAGAATGGCGTAGGTTACTCCAATATCCAGATATTTTTTAATGGTTTCTATACTTCTTATACCTCCTCCCAGTTCAACAGGAACGGAAACTGACCTGCAAATTTTTTCTATTACTTTGAAATTATCTGGATTACCGGAGCTTGCACCGTCTAGGTCAACAAGATGAAGTCGTGGAATGCCAAAATCAGCCCATTTTTTTGCCATTTCAGCAGGATTATCTGAGAAGACCGTTGTGTCATCATAGTTCCCCTGTCTGAGCCTGACGCATTGTCCGCCCTTTAAATCTATCGCTGGTATTACAATCATCTGCTAACGTTTTGAATTAATAAAAGATTACTCTAAACTTTTGTCGTGAATGCAATGAAAATAATAAAAAGATCAAAAAAGAAGTAGAGTTCTTGTGATGGCTTAAGAGTCTCCCCTAATAAGTTTGTCAAGTTCAACAATTGACCTATGCAGATAATTAACCTGTCCTGTTAAATCTTCAACAGAAGTTGCTGTTGTTTCTGAATTTATGGCAATAATCTGGGTAACTTTATCTATTTGTGCTACTGCAACATTAATCTCTTCAACACCGCTTGATTGTTCACTATTTGCAATTGCCATTTCGTTAATGGAATCTCCTACATTCTCAACAGCAAGAGATACTTTATTGAGGTAATCTGAAACATTGTTTACAAATTCTTCACCTTGTTTGGAGTTATGTTTTGAACCTTCAATAAGAACACCAGTCTCCTGTGCTGCAGTTGCAGATCTTTGAGCCAGATTTCTTACCTCTTCAGCAACAACGGCAAAGCCTTTTCCATGTTCTCCAGCTCTGGCAGCCTCAACTGCTGCGTTGAGTGCTAAAAGATTAGTTTGGAAAGCAATTTCTTCAATGACCTTAACAATTTTCGAGGTTTCGTCTGCACTGTCCTTAATTAATCCCATTGAAGTAACAGCTTGACTCATCGCTTCCAAAGCATTGGAAACAACATTAATGGTCTCAATAACGCATTCCTTGGATTTTTCTGTTAAGTCGGTATTAACACGACCTTTTTCAGCAATTGTTGAAAGAGTTGCCGAGGTTTCCTCAATTGATGCAGCCTGTTCCGTAGCACTTGAGGAAAGTTGGTGGCTTGCCTCAGATATTTTGTCTGCAACGTGAGTTACCTCGGAGGAGCTTTTATGCAACTGCTCAGAAATATTTGATAAGACAAGATTAAGCTTTTTTGAAATAATAAGATAGGTAATAAAGAGAAGAAAAAGTAGAGCAAACAGGTAAAAAATGGTAATAGTAAAGGTATTATTGTTTATCGTTTCATAGGTTTCATCTAATGAAATGGTCATGCTAACTGCACCATTGACATCACCAACATTTCCCTCATGACATTCAGTACAATTAATACCACCTCTGTCTTTTGTTATAAGGAAAGGAATGACTGCTTTTAATTCACGATGTCCGTTTTCTTCAACAACACGATAAATAGGTTTACGTTCTTTAATTGCCTCGAACTCAATGTCTTCTCTCGCTTGTTCCCCTTGCTCCCCTTCTCCAAATTGTTTTATGACTGACGGGCTTCTAAAGACATGAATGCTTTTTAACCCTTTACTTGTTGTCTTAAGTAAATTGAGAAAGACGGCTCTATCTGAAATTGTTCCGGAAACCATCATGGTGTTTAAAGAACTTAAAGCGGTTTCAGCAATGCCCGATGCAAACTTTTTTGCACCTTCAAGTGCCTGATTTTCTTCTTGTTTGGTAATCCAGATGATGTTAACTACAGACATTATTATTAAAACAACCCCCAGAATAATCGCTAGCCTTGTACCAATAGGTTGGTTCTCTAACGAAAATCCCATAATTTAATAATAAAAAGTAAAAAGAAAGTTAAAAAAAACCATTAAATTATATACAAAATAGAGTGATTTTTACATTAGAATATTGAAATTATTCATTCATCTCACTCTGTCAATCTTTAAAATATAAAAGTTTCGGTTAAAATAACCACTAATATGTAATGCTTAACTCTATTTTTTTTGTTTTGTTAATCTTCTTAAACTTTTACTTTAATGGATAAATTACCAATAGAAGATAAAATCTGTG
>JADGAW010000004.1 GCA_015231815.1 Nitrospinota bacterium | reverse complement strand
TAAAACCATGAAAATATGTCCTTTTTGTATTCTTCATAAGGATGAGATTTTAAGAGCTAACAAACACGCTATTCTTACACTTGCAAAAGCCCCTTATACAAAAGATCATTTATTAGTTATTCCAAAAAAACATTATTTAAAATTAAATTCTATGAATAAAGAAGAAAAAGAGTTGGATTCTCAGAGGTTTTACTTTTTACTTTTTTTGATAGTTTTTAGTATTTACCTTTGCTGGCAATTATTTAGCCCTTTTCTTGAAGCAATTATTCTGGCAGCCTGCATTGCATCAATTTTTTCTCCTTTATACCTTATGCTGGAAAAAAAACTACCCGGAAGGAAAGTTTTAAATTCAACCTTAAGCTCTATTGCTGTAGTTCTTATTGTGATTCTTCCCATTATTTACATTATTTTTTCCTTTAGTGTCCAAGGGGTTGAGGCTTATGGTAAGTTGGAGAAATTTGTCAATAGCGATTCTGCGGCAAAACTTTTAAGTGTTCATACGTGGAAGGAATATCTTTCTCTGTTGCCCTATGGAAGCGAAATTCTGGATAAATATAGTTTTGATCCAAAGGAAATTCTCAAAGGCTTGATGAAAGGAGCCATTACCCTTACCCAATCCTCAATTTCAACGGTTGCAGGTACAGGCATTTCCTTTACCATTAACTTTTCCATGATGATTATTGCCCTTTGGATTTTTTTCTTTTCAGGAGAGGATTTTTTACATTACGTATTGAAAATATCACCTCTGTCACAAAAACAGGAAATTATGATTGTTGATGAATTTAGTTCGATTTCCAAAACAACCTTTGTTGGCACTTTTGGAGCAGCGACTATTCAAGGGATTATGGGTGGTGTTCTGCTTTGGTTTTATGGTTTTTCTCCTCTTATTAGCGGTGTTGCATTTGCTTTTGCCAGTCTTATTCCCATTGTTGGCACTTCCCTTGTTTGGGGACCAATAGCCTTATTCCTTATTTTTACAGGAAGTGTAGCCAGTGGAATTATATTAATTGTTCTGGGGGCATCAATTGGTTTTTCAGACAACCTGCTCAGACCTTTGCTCATGAAGGAAGGGTCGGAAATTCATCCAGGAATTATGTTTTTTTCTATTATCGGTGGACTTCTTGCTTTTGGTTTTTTTGGTATGATTTACGGACCAATTATTGTTGCTATAACAAAAATAGTTCTGGATATTTACTATGAGGGCTATGGTGCCCGTTTTCATGATGGAGATATTTAAACCTTCACAAAGTTAAAAGGTTTGAAACCATTAACCTTCCCACCTTTCAACTTAGGTTAAATGGAAAGCAGACGACAAGACTATCTGATTGTTTTCTTTGTTGGTTTACTGGTTTATTACCATTCCTTTTATCTGTCTTTTTGTTTTGATGACTATAATTTTATTGTTGAAAACCCTGCAACCCAAAATATTAGTGATTTAAAAACACTTTGGGGTGTCCTCCCCGAAAGGTTTTTGGTAATTTTTAGTTTTGCTGTAGATTATTTCCTTTGGGGTCAAAATGCCTTTGGCTACCACCTTGTAAATTTCACCATACACTTACTTACCTCATTATTACTCTACACCTTTCTCAAACAATTGTTGAACTCCCCGGTAATTGTAAAACAGGAAATCTTTGGGAAAGAACATGGAGTGGCAGAAAAGTTTTCATCACAAAGGTTTTTTCTGCTTTTTACTACCTTGCTCTTTATTTCACACCCCATTCAAACCCATGCAGTAACGTATATTTCCCAGAGGTTTGCTCTTTTTGCAGCCTTTTTTTATGTATTGACATTAGTTTTATACCTTAAAGCATCGTTTGAAACTAAAGGAAATAAATCAAATCACTACCTTATTTGGGCATTTATTTCAGCCTGTTGTGGAATGCTCTCTAAACCCAACACTGCGACAATACCCTTTGCTCTCATATTAGTTGAATATTGCTTTATTCAAGTTTCTTTTCAAGCGATTTTATCTCAATGGAAAAAGCTTTTCCCCTTTTTTCTTACTGTTCTTTTGCTCCCAGCGGTTATGCTTAATTCCCAACATAATAATTTAGAACAAATGATAGGTGAAAAAGAGGAATATCTTTCAAACACAGATTACTTTTTTACACAATTCAATGTTATACAAACATATCTCAGGCTATTATTTTTTCCCATAAACCAAAACTCTGACTACGATTACCCTGTTTCTTCCTCTCCTTTTGAACTTGGGGGTTTGATTGGACTGGCTCTTATTGCATTACTTCTCTATTTTGCCTATCGTTCCTTTAATAAAAACCGTCTTATTTCCTTTGGCGTGCTCTTCTTTTTTTTGTCACTTTCGATTGAATCATCGTTTATACCTCTCGATTCTCCGGCAAATGAATATCGGCTTTACCTTCCATCAATTGGTTTTTTTATTATTTTCATTTCTATCTTTCTTACTTTTTTTCACAAAAAAAAAACGTCCATAATATCTTTGGTAATTATTATTTTTCTTTTTGGAGTAATAACCTGGGAAAGAAATAATGTTTGGCAAAACCAACTAAGTTTATGGACTGATGTCATACATAAATCTCCAAAAAAAGCGAGGGGGCACTATAACCTTGGTCTAGCGTATCTTAAAGAGAATAATTTTGATAAAGCGTTACAGCAATTTAACCTTGCGAACAATATTTCCCCACAAAAAGCACAAATATTTCTGAACATTGGGGTTGTTTACTTTGAAAAAAAGGAATATCGTAAAGCAATTGAATACTATAAAAAAGCTTTGGCTGTAAACAGTAAATCCGATATTGCTCATTACAACCTTGGTGTGGTGTATGAAAAACAGAAAAGATGGAAAGAAGCGATAAAAGAGTACAATGCTTCCATTGAAATTAACCCACAATATGGAGAAGCTCACAACAACCTTGGAGTTTATTATTTCAGTCTGGGTGAAAAGAAGAAAGCCGCTGGACACCTTTTAAAAGCTTTAAAGTCTGGTTACATGGTTCATCCCAACCTTGTAAAAGCTCTTCTGTCAAAGAATTAAAAAATTTTAGAGGGTTTCACCATCAAACCTTATTGAAATGGTGAATGATAAAATCTCTTTTTTTACAATTTATCCCGTAATATGTCTTTTGTAGATGCATTGGTTCATTACTCCTTTCTCCAAAACGCTTTCATTGCAGGTATTTTAGTAAGTGCTGTTTGTTCAATTCTCTCTGTATATATTGTTTTTAAAAAAATGGCTTTTATCGGGCAAGGAATTTCCCATTCTGCCTTTGGAGGGGTTGCTGCTGGAATTTATTTTTTTGGTTCCGGGGAAGAATCGGTTTTTTACGTTCAGGGCTTAACCCTTCTCTTCTGTGTCGGAGTTGCTTTAATGATTGGCTGGATGAGTAGAAAACATCTTGTATCAGAGGATTCTGCAATCGGTATTTTCTTTGTTGCCTCTATGGCAATAGGTATTGTTTTTATTTCTCTCAGACAGGAATACACCAACGATATTTTTAACTATCTTTTTGGAAACATTCTTGCCGTTTCCCTTCATGATATTTGGCTTATATGTGCTTTAACGACAATTGTACTTCTAACGGTCTGGGGACTTTTCAAGGAATTTAAATTTTACTGCTTTGATGAAGAAATTGCTGAGGTTTACGGAATTCCTACCTCTTTTCTGCACTATTTATTGCTGGTTCTGATAGCGGTTACCATAATTATTTCAATAAAAGCTATTGGAATAATACTTGTTTCAGCTTTTTTGGTTATTCCGGCAGCTTCGGCTCGACTTTTAAGCAGAAATTACTCAAAAATTTTTCTTTTATCTTTTATATTAGGACAACTTTCCAATATTGTTGGGTTATGGATTTCCTTTCAGTGGGAAATACCTTCCGGAGCATCAGTTGTTTTAGCACTCACCTTTTTCTTTATTCTCTCCTACTTTTTTGCTGAGGTGAAAAGAAAATAAAGAAGTATATTTATATTGCCGTGGTATATCTGTTGCTCTGAACCTTAAGTTAAAAGGTTAATATTCCGATTTAATTATTTTTGTTTTATTTATGGGAAAATGCATATAACCCTGAACATACAATTATTATTTCAATGAAAAAGGTAAAAGAATTATTTGCTGAAATTATTGAGGAAACTGATGCGGTTGACATTTCTGAAGCTTATCGTGAAAAACTTTTAACCTACAGAACAATTCGTAATGCAATGCATATCCTGATGCATACCCCTCTCCTAAGAACTCTTTTTCTTAAGGCAATGCACATCGAGGACAGAGTTCAGGAAAATGGAGAACTTTCCCGAAGTGTTTATCATATGCTTAACGCAATGATTGGTGACCCTCCTGACAACTCTTTTGATACCACAATGAATCACCTTAAAAAATCTCCAGAGTTGTTCAGCAAGGTTGAAACAAACCTTTTTATATCAATTGCCCAATACAAAAAAATAAAGCAGAGCATAAATATGGGCAACCCGACCAATGACCTCTGCCATGAAATTGAGGGTTGTCTGGATAATTATGAATTAACAAATATTGATGATGAATTCATTAAAAAATGGCGTAAGGAAATACAAGATAGATCGTTGGTAGTAATGAAAAACTATATTCACCTCAATAAAAATAGTTTGGAAAATCAAATCGGGTCAATTTCTTATGTCATGAACAATGGTGAGGTTGTTATTCCATTTATAGAGGATGAATCAACTGTTCATCGAATATATCATTCTGAGGTTCTTTATACTGGAAAGTTCGTTGAATTTAAAGATGAAAATCAAATATCGGTTTTTTTAAGTCATGAAAACCCAGCCAGAGAAGAAACGTTTAATATTTCTTCCGTGAGCATTTTGCATTAACCAAATCCTGTAAAATAACCCTTCACCTTTTCCTTTTCAAACCTTACCCTTTTTTGGTATTTAGTATAATATTTGGTTTTGCCCTATATGTTAAATGATGGGGGTGAATTTATTTTTTTGCTGGATTTTTTATTAAGATGTATTATTTTTATTACCTTGTTCAATAACAGGAAAGTCTATTTCTCAAATTGTAAGGAGAACCATAAACTTTTCTGGATAAGAGCGTAAAAATCATTGTTGATGAAATGCTCAGACAGGTATCATATTAGCGTTACCTCATTAAACTGCACGTAAGAAAGGAAAAATATGCAAAGAATCTATTTAGATAACAATGCAACAACGATGGTTGACCCTAAAGTTGCAGAACTCATGTCACGTTTTCAAACTCAGGAGTTTGGAAACCCCAATTCAATTCATTTCTTTGGAAGCGAAACCCACCCATTTTTAAGAACTGGAATGAATCAACTCTATTCAGGCATTAACGCCAGTGATGATGATGACATTATTGTTACTGGTTGTGCTACAGAGAGTAACAACACTGTTCTCAAGGCGATTTATTTTGACCTTATTCGCACTGGACAAAAAAAAGAAATCATAACAAGTCAGGTGGAGCATCCTTCAGTTGCTCATACCTGTAAATTCCTTGAATCCATTGGAGTTAAAGTTACTTACCTTCCGGTAAATAGTATTGGAATTGTTGAACCACAGGAGTTAAAAAACCATATTAATGATGAAACAGCTCTTGTTTCCATAATGTGGGCAAACAATGAAACCGGAATGATTTTTCCTGTTAAGGAATATGTTGATATTTGTAAAGAAAGAGGCGTTTTATTTCATACAGACGCAGTTCAGGCAATTGGTAAGATAGGGGTTGACCTTCAGAATGTTCCCGTGGATATCCTTACCTTCTCTGCCCATAAGTTTCACGGACCCAAAGGTATTGGCGGACTCTATATCCGTAAAGGTCTTTCATTAACACCTCTTCTTCATGGAGGTGAGCAGATGGGAGGTAAAAGGTCTGGTACATTAAATGTTGCTGGTATTGTCGGAATGGGGCTCGCAATGGAATTAGCAGTAAACGCTTTGGAGTATGAAAACTCCAGAGTTAAAGAGTTGAGAAATAAACTTGAAGATGCACTCCTTACCATTGAAGATGTTCTTGTTCTTGGTGACAGAGAACACAGAACGCCAAATACTATCTTAATTAGTGTAAAGGGAGTTGAAGGTGAATCAATGCTTTGGGATTTAAGCAAAAATGGTATTGGTGCTTCTACCGGCAGTGCCTGTGCCTCAGAAGAACTTGAAGCAAGCCCTATTATGTCAGCAATTGGGGCAGGAAACGAACTTGCCCATACAGGAATTCGTATTTCTCTCTCACGTTTTACCACTGAAGAGGAAATAAATTATGTTATTGAGGAATTTCCGAAGGCAGTTGAACGTCTTAGATCTATTTCTTCTACCTACGCATATAGTCCCAGTGGAAAAAAATAACAGTATTTGCGGAGTCGAAACAAAAAACTGAGCCCGCATCACCCTCGACTCCGCTAGGGTGATGCGGTTTTTAATGAAAAGGGGTAAAGAAATTGAGAATTCAAAAAGCCATAAAAAGGATACATAAAGCCTTGTTCCTTTGGCTTCTTAACCCCCTTAATAAAATCTAAACAAAGAGGTAAACAATGGCAAAAGATGATTTAATCGGCGGTTCAATTTGGGAGGAATATTCCCAAAAGGTATCAGACAAAATGAATAACCCCACAAATCGTGGTGAAATTCGAGAAGAAGAAGCAGAAGCAATGGGGGCAAAACTTGTTGTGGCTGATTTTGGAGCAGAAAGTTGCGGGGATGCTGTCAGACTCTATTGGGCAGTTGAAAAAGGAACCGACATTATCAAAAAGTCAAAATTTAAAAGCTTTGGATGTGGTACTGCAATTGCCAGTTCCGATATGATGGCAGAACTCTGTATCGGAAAAACGGTTGATGAAGCAGTAAAAATTACAAACATTGATGTTGAACATGCCTTACGGGATACCCCTGATGTTCCAGCGGTTCCTCCACAAAAAATGCATTGTTCCGTAATGGCATATGATGTTATTAAAAAAGCAGCGGCCATCTATAAAGGGGTGGACATGGAAGCTTTTGAAGTTGATGATATGGTTTGCGAATGTGCCCGTGTAACCCTTTCAACATTAAAAGAAGTCATAAAGCTCAACGACCTGAAAACCATTGAGGAAATTACCGATTATACAAAAGCCGGTGGCTTTTGCAAATCCTGCATTAAACCGGGAGGTCATGAAGCCAGAAAATATTATCTTGTCGATATTCTTAAAGACACAAGGGCTGAAATGGAGCAGGAAAAGGTAAAAGAATCCATTGCAACAAGCGACTTTGCATCAATGTCCTCTGTTAGAAAATTCAGGGAAGTTGAAAAAGTCGTAGATGAACATATTCGTTCCTTCCTCATGGCAGATGGTGGCAATGTTGACATTCTTGATTTAAAAGATAACCCTTCAAGCACCGATATTTATGTTCAATACCTTGGTGCATGTAGCGGATGTGGCAGTTCAACCCAAACCCTTGCAGCAATGGAAAATATTCTGCGGGAAAAACTTGACCCTTCAATTAACGTTCTCAGCGTTTAACCTGTTAAAAGTGTAACGTCCTCAGGTTTCTTTTGTCTGGGGACGCAACTATTATTTCTTATATACTTGATTTAAAGCTTTAATAAAGGTCTTATTTTCTTGAGGAGTTCCTATCGTAACTCGTATATGTTCCTTAAATCCATATCCTGCCATAGGGCGAACAATAATTCCCATTGCTTCCAGTTTTTTGGTTACTTCAATGCCGTTACCAACATTGACAAGAAAGAAGTTTCCGAAGGTGGGAATATATTCAATATGAGATTTAATAAATTCTTCTTCTAAATATTTTTTACCTTCGGTATTGTTTTTCCTGCTTTTATCAATAAACTCTTCGTCATCAAGAGCAATTTCAGCGGCTTTTAGTCCGGGAGAAGAAATGTTAAACGGCTCCCTAACATGGTTGAGGGCTTTAATTATTTCACTGTTTGCAATTGCGTATCCGAGTCTGTAGCCAGCGAGTCCATATATTTTAGAAAAAGTCCTCAGTACCAAAAGGTTTGTTCTGCTAACTGCCTCCTGTACGCTGTTAATATACAGCTCTTCATTGTTATATTCATAATATGCCTCGTCTAAAACAATGAGAATGTGCTTCGGAACTTCATGTATAAACTGAAGAAGTTCCTCTTTATCCAAAAGGTTTCCTGTCGGGTTATTGGGATTTGCGATGAATATAACTTTTGTTTTGTTGCTAATACATTTTTTGAAGTTTTCCAGAGAATGACTAAAGCCGTCGGCTGTCTCCGCCACAACACATTGAGCTCTTACCGCTTCAACAGACATTCTATAAGCAATAAATGCCTTGTCGGAAAAAAGTCCTTCGGTACCTGACTCAAGGTAACATTGCCCAATAAAATTAATAATTTCGTTTGAACCATTTCCAAGAAGAATATTTTCTGGCTTAATTTTATATTTAACAGCAAGTTTGTTTTTTAGGTAATAACCACTTCCATCCGGGTAAAGAGCCGAATTAAAGTCATTTTCTTTAAAAAATTGTGCTACTCTGGGAGAGGTTCCCAAAGGGTTTTCATTTGATGCGAGTTTAATGACCTCCTTAAGACCTAGCTCTCTCTGAAGTTCTTCAATAGGTTTTCCTCCCTCGTAGAGAATAAGAGAAGAAATATGGGGTAATGCTTCAGGTTTTTCCATAACTTATGGGTAAAGATAAAAAGTCGGTATTTTACCTGATATTAATTCCACTTTTCTGACAGTTTATAAAAAGAGTGGAAATTGATGAAAAATTATAATGATTGGTAAAATCTTATGGGGGGGGAATTAAAGGCCCGTTACCGGGCCTTTAGATATGAATTATAACGGTTTTACATCTACTGCTTGAGCTCCTTTTGGACCTTGTTGCGTTTCAAACTCAACTTTTTGACCTTCGTTTAAAGACTTGTAGCCGTCTGCAAGAATTGCACTGTGATGTACGAATACATCTTCGCCTTCTTCAGGTGTAATAAAACCAAAACCTTTTTTGTCATTAAACCATTTTACAGTTCCTGTTGCCATGAGTTACTCCCTCCTTTCCTCGGGATTTTTTGTAAATAACGACAACTCAAAAACGTAACAGATACTTCTCTATTCATGGTTTATGACGTTAATTCCTTACTTACTGCTTGTGTTAATGTGTTGGTAATAAAGTACAGATTATAACCTTATTGTCAGTTAAATCAACGTAAAAAATATATTTTTGCCTAATAAATCATTTATTTGCTCTTCAAATCCCTTATATTAAGGTAATTCATATAAAATAATCTAATTTAATTGAAGCTATTATGACGAGCAAATTTACTCCATCAGAAATTAAAGGCACTGTTTCCTTAGCGATAATTATTTCATTGCGACTGGCGGGAATTTTTCTTTTACTTCCTGTTTTTGCCCTTTATGCAGCAAAACTTGAAGGATCAACTCCCTTTCTTATTGGAATGGCTTTGGGAAGTTATGGAATTTCCCAGCTTCTTCTGCAAATTCCCTTTGGTATGCTGAGTGATAAATATGGAAGAAAGGTTGTTTTGGTGGCAGGATTATTTCTGTTCGCCATTGGAAGCGTTGTGTGTGCTCAAGCTGAGGATATATATGTAATGCTTGCCGGAAGGGTTCTTCAAGGTTCAGGGGCTGTAGCTTCTGTAATTATGGCTTATATAGCAGATATTACTGCAGATGAAAATCGTCTTAAAGCAATGACGCTGGTGGGAGTTTCAATTGGAATTACTTTTGCCGCAAGCCTTGTTGTCAGCCCTTACCTTGCAGCTCATTTTGGAGTTCCGGGAATATTCCTGATAACTGCTTGCTTAATTATTATTGCAATACTCTACCTCGTTTTTTTTATGAAAGACCCTGAAGAACATCCTTTCCGGGATGAAGTTGAGCTTAACTTCAATCAGGTGGGGAATGTTTTAAAGGTTAAGGATTTGCTCGTTTATGACTATGGAATTTTCTTTATACACCTTTCACTTACTGCTACCTTTGTTTCAGTACCTTTTTATTTGGAAAAATTTTTCGCTGTTGGAGATCTCTGGGAGGTCTATATCTCAGTCTTTATGATTAGTGCTATTTTCTTACCGCCTGTTATTATTTTTGCCAACAGAAAAAATAAGGAAGAGGCATCAATGATGTTCTGTTCCGCAGTGATGTGTGTTTCCTTCTTATTTTTTGCTTTTTCAGCAGGAAGAATTGAAATAGTTTATGGAGGACTTGTTTTATTTTTTATCGGTTTTAATGCTCTCTCAGCTCTTCTTCCATCAGGGGTAAGCAAGCGTTCCAACAGAAATATCAGGGGTACTTCCCTCGGAATTTATAATACCTCTGAGTTTTTAGGAACTTTTGTTGGAGGGGCAATAGGTGGAGTTTTTCTCGGATATAACCCTCCCTATACTTTTTTCATCCTTTTCTTCCTCGGCCTTGTATCGATTTATTTTATTTCCCGGCTACAACCCTTTAAGGTTGTTGAGAATCATTCACAACACGATAAAACTCCTCAATAAACGACAAAGAATAAAGTTCAGAAAGAATTAAATTTTAACTGCATACAACACTAAGAATGATGAACGGTAAAAATCTATACCTTTTTTATGTTTTTACCATCTACCTTTTTTTACTGTTACTCTCTCCTTTTATTGTTCTTCTTTATTTCACCCATTCACGAGTAAAGAAAGAAATTAACCAAAGAGTGTTTAACCTCAAAAATATTGCGGTAAACAGTGATGAAAGCTTACCAACAATTTGGTTTCATGCCTCATCAATTGGAGAGATGAAACTGTCTATGCAGCTCATTAAAGCATTACAGAAAAAAACCAAAGCAAATGTTATTCTTTCTGTTTTTACTGCTACTGCTTATGAGATGGGAAAGGAGTATAAAAACCTGAACGGTTTTTTTCTTCTCCCTCTTGATTTACCTTTTCTTATGAACAGACTGGTAAAAAAAATTAATCCAGACTTTTTATTTACGGTGGAATCTGAGTTTTGGCCAGTTTTAGTAAATACCGTAAAAAAAAATGGGGGTGAAGTAATTCTCGTAAATGGCAGGATTTCAGAAAAAGCATATAAAAACCATACAAAAAATCCATTATTTTTAAAAACTACCCTTAGCTTTTACGATAGTTGTCTTATGCGAAGTGATGAAGATGCACAAAGAATTGGAGATTTCATTGATAAAAAGAAGGTAAAGGTGCTGGGTAACATTAAATATTCTGTTGAAACTATCAACAAAGGAGAGAAGCCTTATTTTTACCTGAGTGACAATAGCTACATAACCTTTATTAGTACAAGGGAGGGTGAGGAGGAACTTTTACTTAATGCCATGGTGAAAAAAGGTAAAAAGATTTTAGATAACAAAAAAGTAAAAATAATTATTGCTCCACGGCATATTATAAGAGTTCCTGAAATTGAAGAATTATTAAAATCTCTTGAACTTCCTTATATAAAGTTTTCTGAGAAGACCCTTCCTCATGAAGATTATGAGATTGTCCTTGTTGATATCTTTGGTGTTCTCATGGACTGTCTTTCTATTTCTCAGGGAGCTTTTATCGGGGGCAGCTTGGTGGAAAAAGGAGGGCAAAACCTTCTTGAGCCTATTTCTCAGGGAATTCCAATCGTTTTTGGTAATGATATGTCTAATTTTCAGGAGGAAGCAGACTTTTTTTTACAGCACGGAGCTGAAATGTGCCAAACTGCCGGGGAGGTTATTGATGTTTTTGAAGAATGGACACTCTCTCCTGAAAAAGCAAAAGCAAAGGGTGCGACCCTGCAAAAAGCTCTCGAAACAAAAAGCAATACCATCGAAAAGTATGTTCAGGAAATAACCGCTCTTCTTCCATCAAAGTGAATGCCCCATCAAATGAGGGCAACGTGGAACCTAAGCAACAATATCAAGGGCTGATTTGGTGATTTCATCTCCAGCTTGAATGCTTTTAATGTTTGCAGAGAAACTGGCTTTACTGAGAATGAGGTTGATTATATTTTCGGCAATATTAACATTTGATGCTTCTACTCCACCTGAAACAAAACTTCCTCTTCCCCCTTCATTTGCAACCCCGGTAATTGGTTGCCCTGAAGTATTTGTTTCTGCAAATAAACTGTTTCCAAGAGAATTTAAACCATCTGGGTTACTGAAGGTTGTTAGGGAAATTTGACCCAGATTTTGCGGTTGACCGTTAACCATAGCGGTTACTCCACCGTTACTGTTAACAGAAAGAGATGTTGCGTTGCCTGGAACATTAATTCCGGGGTTAACCGTGTTTCCATTCACATCAGTTAAGTTGCCCTGATTATTTATCTGCAGGGTTCCACTTCTGGTATATCCGGTATTTCCATTCGGTAGGTTTACAGAAAGGTAGCCACTTCCGTTTACCGCAAGATCAAAGGAATTTCCTGTTACGGTTATTGGTCCCTGAGATAAATCACTGGTAACAGAGGATGTTCTTACTCCCCCCGTAAGAGTTGTGGCATTGGTAACATTTTGATTTTTGTATCCGTTGGTGTTGATGTTTGCAAGATTATTTCCTGCAACACCCAAGCGAGTTGATGCTGCGTTTAAGCCGCTTAAACTATTGCCGAAATTAATCATTTTTCTTTAATTAGAAGTTGTTTACCAAAAGAGAGTAAAACAAAATTACACCTTACAGAAAAAAATGTCAACTTGTAGTCTCTTGGATGCCGAAAAAAATTAAAACGTATTTACTTTTTCGGCTTAACGTTCAGAGGACTTTAGCCTTTTTATCAAAAATATTTTTTTCCTGAGGAGCAATTGTCTTCTCCACTTCACGTAAATTATATTCCATTAATTCAAAGTAACTGTTAAACCGTTGTGCATTGCCTATTGGGTCAAGGACACCAACTTCTGCCCCCGTTTCCTTAACTAATGTTCTTGCCATTCTTCCTGAAAATTGTGGTTCTGTAAAAACAGCTTTTATTTCCCCTTCATTTAAAAAATCAATCAGTTCTTTAATGAGTTTTAGTGAGGGCTTTTTCCCTGGTGATTGCTCAATAACTCTGACATTTTTAAAACCCAAGCCATGAAAGAAATAATGAAAGGAGCCATGAAATGTTACTATACGAACTTTTAGTTTTTGAAGTTTTTCCTTTAAGAGATAAAAATGATTATTGAGTGCCTTCGTTTTTTGTATAAAATTATCATAGTTTTTTTGAAAGTATCTTTGATTGTCGGGAAAAAACTCTAAAAGCTCCATATAAACTAGTTTTGCAATCTTTTCTGTTAGAAAAGAAGAAAGCCAAACATGAGGATTTGTTCCATTATGTTGATGCTCGGAATAATTACCACGTTGGTGGTTCTCCTTAATTTTTAAAATTTCATTGCCGGTTAGTATTGGTGGTTTACCTTTATAATCCTTGCTGTTAATCAGTTTTTCTGCCCAATGTTCCATATCAAGACCAATAAGAAAAAATAAATCACATGCCTGGAGGTCAATGACATCTTTAGGGGATGGTTCATAAACATGTGGTGAAATATTACCTTTAATAAGAACCTTGACAGTTGCTGTTTCTCCAGCTATTTCCCGAACAATTTCACCAAGAGGAAAAATAGAAACAATAATTTTTGCTTTTTCCGCACATACCGGGAATGAATAAAGGGAAAAAAAGATAAAAAAAATGAGGAATTTGATAGGCATAGGAATGATTCGTTAAATAAGAATATTTTACCTGAGAAATAATTCATCAGAATATGACTTAATTCCATTAAGTGCTTTAAAATAGTTAGAATTTTAAACAATAGCGATGACAGAAAACAAAAAGTTCGGTTTTGTAGCAATTATTGGGAAACCAAATGCAGGTAAATCTACCTTACTTAATTCATTAATTAAATATAACCTTTCAATTACCTCCAACCGTCCACAAACAACGAGGAATTCAATTAAAGGGATTCTAACGGAAAATAACTATCAGGTTGTATTTATTGACACCCCGGGTTTTATCTCAAAGCAAAAAAATAAAATTGATTCCTACCTAAACCGAAATATCACCGATGCCATTGATTCTGTGGAGGCAATTATTTATATTGCAGATGTTGTGAAATTAACCAAGGCAGAGGAACAACTCGATGAGATAGAAACAATTAAAAACCTTAACCTGAGTGTCCCCTTAATTATTGTTTTAAATAAAATAGATCTTATTAAAGATAAAAGGTTATTGCTTCCTATAACGTCAGAAATTACAAAAACAAACCCCAACTCCCAAGTTTACTTTACTTCTGCACTTAATAATATTGAAACAGAAAATTTGCTCAAAGGGGTTGTTGCCCTGCTCCCCAACAACGAATTTATGTTTCCAGAAGATACATTGACCGATGTACCGGAAAAGTTCATTGCCTGTGAGTTCATTAGAGAAAAAATTTTCCGATTAACTTCGCAGGAAATCCCCTATCATTCAGCAGTAAAAATGGTTGAATGGAAGGAAACAGATAAACTTCTCAGAGTTTATGCAGAAATTTTAATTACCAAGGAAAGTCAGAAAAAAGTGATCATTGGAAAAGGTGGTGCAAAAATCAAGGAAATAGGAACTGCAGCACGGCAAAAGATGGAAAGTTTTTTTGCCATAAAAGTTTATTTGGAGCTGCGGGTAAAAGTTGTAAAAAAGTGGCGGGATGATGATGCAATACTCCGAGAAACATCATTCCTTATTGAGTAGTATCAATAGTCCGCTATGGTATAATTTTTCTTTAACGCCTATTTCTTTTATTGATGGAAAAAGGTGTTAAATTTACTTTTAAACCCATTAGAATTGAGGGATATTTTATGCAAATTTCAATTACAGGAAATAAAATTGATGTAACGGAACCAATCAAGGAGTATGCTACAGAAAAGTTGCAAAAGATTAAAAAATACGTTGATAACGCAAGCGCAACTCTTGTTTTATCTGTTGAAAAACATCGACATATTGCAGAAGTGACGATTCATTATAGTGGCGGCTCAAGCCATTCTTCCACTGAAACAAAAGACATGTATTCTGCCATAGATCAATTAATGGATAAAGTTGAAAAACAGTTTAGAAAAGTTAAAGAAAAGAAAGCAGACCATAAATCTGAAAAAACAGGAAATGTTGTTGAAGATACTCTTGAGGAAGATGAGTTTTAATTAATCTTATTCAATCTTTTGTCAAAGCCAATACTTGGAATATTTCCAGAGGATATGGTTTTGAAAATAATTAACCACCTTTTTTATGAAAATAAGTGCTTTTCTCTCAACGGAAAATATTATCTCAAACCTTGAAGCTGAGGATAAGGAAGATTGTATTAAGGAAGTAGCAAAGCTTCTTCATACAAATGGAGTTGTTTCAAACTATCAGGCTTTGGTTGAAGCTTTATTTGAACGTGAGAGTCTCGGTACAACCGGCATTGGCAAAAATGTTGCCATACCTCATGCCAAGATTAAAGAAATAGACAAGCTGGTAACTGCCTTTGCTCGCTCAAAAAGTGGTATTGATTTCGACTCGCAGGATGGTAAGCCCGTCCACTTTATTTTTCTCTTGATTGCACCTGTAAACTCAGGAAGCCTTCACTTAAAAGCTCTTGCACGTATCTCCAAGCTGATGCAGAAAGAAGACATGAAAGAACGTTTAATGTCTGTGGGGAGCGTCTCAGAATTGTATGAAGTTTTAAATCAGGAAGATAACCAAACCTTATAAAACACATAAATGTGTTGGGGGAAGTTGTCAGGAGGTGGTAGTGTTTCTTTTGAATACTTTGCATATCCACAATACCCTGAAAAAAACAAAGAATTATCCCCTGATTTTTATCTATACTAATCATTAAATCTTATGTCATCTCTCATTAAAGGTATTGCTGCTTCTCCGGGAATTGCCATAGGGAAAGTATTTATCATTGAAGGACAGTTTGGCTCAGTAGTAAAGCAGCATATTGATGATTCACTCATTGATGATGAAGTTGAGCGGTTTAAAGAAGCAGTTTCTGAAACGAAAGAAGAGCTTCGGGATATTCGCGATAATGCCCTTAAAGAAACAGGTTTTGAGCATATTTACGTTCTGGATACCCACCTCATGATTCTTGAGGATAAAGCATTAATTCATGACACCATTAATATCATTCTTGAAGAGTGCTGTAATGCAGAATGGGCACTGCGTTCATCAGTTCTTAAACTATCCAATATGTTTAAGAATATGGACAACGATTACTTTAAGCTCAGGAAAAATGATATAGAACAGGTAGGAACAAAGATAACAAAACATCTTATTGGTCATAATATCGACATTTTTGACGGTCTGGAACCAGGAGTAATTATCGTTGCTCATGATCTATCACCTGCTGAAACAATCAAAATAAAAAATAAAAAAATTGGCGGCTTTGTTACTGAAGTAGGAGGGAAAACAAGCCATACTTCAATATTTGCCATGTCTCTGGGAGTTCCTGCAATTGTTGGTTGTAAAGGAATTCTTGAAACCATTGATGCATCTGATCGGTTAATTATTGATGGTTTGGAGGGAACCATTTGCATCAACCCCATCCCCCAACAGTTTGATTTATATTTACGAAAGCAGCAGCGGGAAAAATATAAACTTGAAAAACTTCAAAAACAACCTATAGGACCAGCAATCAGTAAAGATAATAAAAATATTTGTCTTTATGCAAATATTGAAACGGTTGACGATGATTTAGAGAAGACTATATCAATGTATGGTGTTGAGGGTATTGGGCTTTTCAGGACTGAGGGTATTTATATTGAAGCGAGTGAAATGCCTTCAGATGAAACTCATTTTGAGAAATATAAAAAACTGGTAACCACTCTAAACGGAAAACCAGCAATTATAAGAACTCTTGATATTGGCGGAGATAAACTCTGTGACTTTCTTTTTATGGAAGAAGAAAGTAATCCGGCATTAGGACAACGGGCAATACGTTACTCTCTGGCACATCCGGAACTCTTTAGAGCTCAGTTAAAAGGTATTTTAAGAGCAAGTGCTTTTGGAGAAATAAAAATTATGTTTCCAATGATTTCTCATATATCTGAAATAAAAGAGGCAAAAAGAATTTTAGAGTCTGTTAAAAAGGGATTGGATGCCGAAAGGGTTAATTATGATAAAAACATTAAAATCGGTATCATGATTGAAACCCCTGCAGCAGCTTTAATTACCAGTAGTTTGGCAAAAGAAGTTGACTTTTTCAGTATTGGAACAAATGACTTAATTCAATATGTTATGGCAGCAGACAGAAACAATGACTTATTGTCTGACCTCTATCAGCCCTTGCATCCAGCAGTTTTAAAACTTATTCACCTAACCATTCAGGCTGCAAATAAAAATAACATTGACGTAGGAATCTGTGGTGAAATGGGAGGAGACCCAATGCTTGTTGCTCTACTCATGGGGTTTGGAAAAATCACATCAATAAGTACAGAACCTATAAACATACCTGTTATTAAAGAATCGGTAAGAAATATAGATACCCGTGATTTTAAAATTGTTGCTGAGAAAAGCCTTGAACTGGATAGTGAAGAAAAGGTTGAAAAACTTCTTAAAGAAAGCTACAAGTTTAAAAGTGATTTATTTAATTAGTCGTAGGGGAGTTTAATTAAGTATTCGTTTAGGTTTCTCGTGATTATTCACTTGAAACTTGCCCGTTAAGAATAACTGATGTTCCTGCCCCTTCCTTACTTTCAAGTCTTACCGTAATTCCCAACTCTTCCAAAATTGTTTTTGCCAGAAAGAGCCCTTTTCCTTCCCTGTATTGTTCATAGTCACTCGAATTATTACCAACAAATTTGTCATCAAAAGCTTTTTCTATTATTTGAGGGTTCATACCAATACCAGAATCCTTAATGACAATTTCAAAGATATTTTCCTCTACCTTTAATGAAACATTAACCTTGCCGAATTCACCTGAAAAGATCAAAGCATTGGTAAGAATTTCTTTTAAAACAAGGGCAAAAGCCTCAGGAGCGTTTACTTTTAATTTATTTTTTACTTCAAGTTTCATTGGTATTTTTCTTGACGCATAAGCTTTTTTAACTTCAGTTATTGCGTTAATAAGTACCTCATGAAGGGTTCCTCCCTTTTCAACATTAAGATTATTACTCAAAACCTTTTCTCTGGCAACAATGTTTTTAATGAGAAGCAACTCCACCATAGTATGTATGGCTATTTCTTTATCTAATGAAATGAGCTTATCTTCAAGTCCTTTTAAATAGGTTGAAAGAATTAAATTTCCTGATGTATCTGATTTTTCAACGGGTTTTTCACATCCTTTTATAATAAGCAATTTACCAATAATCCCCCCCTTTTGGTCTTTTATAGGGTTTATCGTAACAATAATATCAATTGCTCCACTCATTCCTTTGGTTGTATATCCTCCCCATCGGTTTTCATATATATTAGAAAGAATATCGTATTGAAAGAATGCAGACAATACTGGTTCATCCTGCAGCATTAAATCTGAACCCACAAGGCTGTAGGCAATACTGTTTGCAAAGAGGAATTCGTTTTCGTTGTCTAAAACAAATACGCCTAATGGGATACTTTCAATAACAGCATGCGTTTTAAACTTTTCATTGAGAGCAAACTGAGAAGCATCAACAGTTCTTTGTTTTAGGAAGGCAATGTATATCCAAATTGAAATAACCAGAAAAATACCAAGCTGATAGAGGGGAAAATCTTCCTCTTTCATATATATTTGATATGAGAAGTTGGCAAGCACAACGATTTCAGCTATAACCAATAAAATCAATACCAGCCGCCAATTTTCAACGCTACTTCGTTTTTTTGATTGATCCATTCTTTACAAGCCCTTTATTATTACTCCCTGATTTGTGTTATAGCCGATGATAACACTTTCCATTTCTTCTTCAATTTCCTTTACTCCCTGATATACTTCTACCCGTACATGAGGATAAATACTTTTATGTACTTTGATTGATGCATCAGAGCTACCTTCTTCGTGAACTTCAATGCCATGTAAAAAACGTTCAAAGTAACGGAGTTCATCTTCAAGCTTACGAACCCGCTGATCAAACTCGATAAACATATCCTGTTTATCCAGAGGCATTTTATTGATTGAAGAATATTTCCAAAGTATATTTTCCTTCTTTTTTTTCATTTTGCAATAAATTTCTTCCAGACTGTTTAACCTGTCTTTTAATGATTCATGGCATTCCTTAATGGTGCTATTATTGCCAACAGATGCTTCTGTGTACATGCCAAAACTTACTCCAAGAGATTTAGTATCAATCCCTTTCATGGCATGAATTGATCCGCCAATTATTGTACCCATTTGAGGACTGGTAATCAGTTTTGATGCGGTTGTCACATTTGCGTTACAAAGGTTATTGGCAATAAGAATATCTTCATTTGCTTTTATGGAACAATCAGAAGCGGAGAAGGAGAGAACTCTGCCATTTGAAAAAACAGATGTTTGTTTTTTTCCAAAAATTCCCCCTAAGATAATAGTATCGTTTGAAGAAAAAATAGTTCCAATATGAAGCTTACCTGTAATCACAATAAACTCTCCTGCTATTTCAATTGGTCCTCTTACATCTCCCTCTACAACAATTAATCCATTGAAAAACAACTTCTTACTATTGCCTTCTATGGAGTGGTCGATGTGATAAATATCTTCCAAAAGAATACGTCTCCCTTTTTTAATTACTACCCCATCTTCTAAAGAAACTAATTTTCCATTGTCACATTTAATTTTTTCTGAAATTAAAAAATCTGGCACTTCACCCCGTTGAGCATCAATTTTTTTTCCGGTTACTGAAAACCCGTTTATTCCTTCCTTTTCTGGAAGATATTGCGCAATCGTCATCCCCTTCTTTACACGAACAATTTTCTTTATAATGGATTTTGTAGAAGCCGGGTTGGCAATAATTGTGTCAAAATCTACTATTGATACTGCAAATTTATATGAAGCAGAACTGCCCTGTTGAGGTTGTTCTCCTTTGGCAATGAGTGCCATAAGAATAATGTCCTTTTTTTTCTGGCAACTTTCAATAACCTTATTTATTTGCTGAAAGTCTAAACCATGACTTACTCCCTTTTCCTTAGCGTAGGCGAGAACATTGTTGAGGGTAACATATCTGCCGTTTTCCCTCGGAGGAACAAGTGTGAGGAAAGCTTTTTCTCCATTTGAATGAACGGTGATGTTTAATGTTCCATTGTTATCTTCATACTTCCCCTTGGGAGCAGGGGTACTAAAATACATTTTAAACTCACCCAGTAACTGCTTAAACTCTTGTTTTTTCTTAAAGTCCTCAGTTGCTTTAATTTTTTTATCAAGGGTTTCAAGTAATCCACTAAATGTATCCCCTTCATTTCTTGATGCAAGAATTCCTGCTTCAACCTGTGCTAAACCAATTAATTTTCTAATTTGTTCTGGTAGTCTCATTTCTTCTTGTTTTAAATAATAAAAAACAGTTTAGATTATAAATGAAACAAAGAAAATTCATTAATTGTCCTTAATTAGGACAAAGAAGATACACCTCTACAAATTTTTATATAGGGAGAGAAGCTTTTTGAGAAGCTCTTCAAGTTCTGAAAGGTTTAATGAATTTGAACCGTCACATAAGGCTTTTTCCGGGTTGTCGTGAACTTCCATAAAAAGACCATGTGCACCTGCTGCTACTGCTGCTTTGGCAAGTGGCTCAATATACTGTCTGTCCCCTCCAGATTTATTTCCCAACCCACCGGGAAGTTGAACTGAATGTGTGGCATCAAAAATTACCGGACACTGCAACCCTTTCATGATGGGAATAGACCTATAATCAACCACCAGATTATTGTAGCCAAAGGTTGTACCTCGTTCGGTCAACCAAACTTCATGGCAACCGCTTGATTTAACTTTATTCACAGCATTTTTCATATCTGCCGGCGCCATAAACTGTCCCTTTTTGATATTAACCACTTTACCTGTTTTTCCTGCCTCAACAAGAATATCTGTTTGTCGGCATAAAAAAGCAGGGATTTGTATAATATCAAGTACGTTTGCCGCTGCTTCTATTTCTTCCTTTGAATGAATATCACTTAAAACTTCTAACGACAACTGCTCTTTAACTTTTTTCAGTATGTTTAAACCTTCGGATAAGCCAGGACCTCGATATGAATCAATGGATGAACGATTTGCTTTATCGTAAGATGCCTTAAAAATATAGGGAATACCAATTTTTTCCGTTATTTTTTTAATTTCTTCTGCCATAAAAAGGGTATGGCTTTCTGATTCAACAACACAAGGACCAGCAATTAAAAAGAGAGAATCAGTATTCATTTCCTTGATTTATTTTTAAAGAATTCAACGGTTTTTGTAATACCGTCCTTAATATCGGTTTCTGGCTTCCAGTTAGTTTTGTTCTTTAATAACATTGTGTCAATGACACTTCTCATTTGCTCACCTTTTTTTGCCTCTAAATGCTTTCTCTCCTGAGGTGATTCGGAGCTTTTCTTCACCATATCGAAAATTTGGTTTACCGTTGTTTCCTTACCCGTTCCAATATTGTAGGTACCAATTAACTCATGTCTTACGGCAAGAACATTCGCATGGGCAATATCTCCAACAAAGGTGTAGTCTCGTGTTTGTTCTCCACTTCCATTAATATAAGCAGTTTTACCGGACAAAAGGTTATCTGAAAAAATTGCCACTACTCCGGCCTCACCATGAGGGGATTGACGTGGACCATAAACATTGGCGTAACGAAGTGAAACGGTTTTAAGTCCGTAGGTTTCATGGTAAAAACGACAATAATGTTCACCTGACATTTTTGAAATGCCGTAGGGAGATACCGGAAATGTTTTATGGGTTTCAGGAGCAGGAAAAACTTCCTGTTCACCATAAATTGCTCCACCGGAAGAAACAAAAATAAACTGTTTTACTTCATATTTAACAGAAAGTTCCAATAAAAAAACTGTTGAGAGAATATTTAAACGAGCGTCAAAAAGCGGGTCTTTAACAGAAATCTGAACACTTACCTGAGCTGCGTGATGGTTTACAATGTCAAATTTTTCTTCTTTAAAGACCTTTTCCAATGACTCATCACGAACATCTGCTTCAATAAAGCGAACATTTGGGGAAAGGTTTTCCACGGAACCTGATGAAAGGTTATCAATCACGACAACGTCATGTCCTTCTTTTACATAGGCTTCAGCAACATGCGAACCAATAAAACCAGCTCCTCCAGTAACGAGTATTTTCATTAAGAATCCTTAAGGTACTTCAATATTATTAAAAATAGTAGCAATGATTTCATCTGAATCAATACCTTCAGCTTCTGCTTCATATGAGAGAAGAATTCTATGCCGTAAAACATCGTATCCAATGCTTTTTACATCTTGGGGAGTTACATAACCTCGTCCTTTTAAAAAAGCAAATGCTCTCGCAGCCTTTGCAAGGTTTATTGATGCCCTTGGCGACGCTCCGAATTGAATTTTTGCCTTAAGGGAAGAAAGTCCGTAATCATCAGGAAACCTTGTTGCAAAAACGATGTTGGCAATATATGTTCTCAGTTTTTCATCCATATATATTTTTTTTACTGTTTCCTTGGCATCCCTTAACTGATTTGCATTAATAATTGGCTTTACTTCATTTTTTTCCTCAGAAAGGTTTAATTTAATGATTTCAATTTCTTCTTCCTTGGTAGGGTAGCTAATTTTAACCTTGAGCATGAAACGGTCAACCTGAGCTTCTGGTAAAGGATATGTTCCTTCCTGTTCTATGGGGTTTTCTGTTGCCAACACAATAAAAGGGTCGGGAAGTTTCATACATTTCCCCCCAATAGTTATTTGCCGTTCTTCCATTGTTTCCAGCAAAGCACTTTGCACCTTGGAGGGAGCTCTGTTAATTTCATCGGCAAGAATAATATTCGAAAAAATTGCCCCTTTTTTAACTTCAAATTCACCGGTGTTTTGTCGGTAAATCTCAGTACCAATAATATCAGCAGGCAAAAGATCAGGAGTAAACTGTACTCTATTGAAATCAACACTAATAACCTTTGCAAGGGTTTTTACCGCAAGGGTTTTTGCAAGCCCCGGAAGACCTTCTAGGAGTAGGTGTCCATCGGATAAAAGACCGATAAGCATTCTTTCGACCATAAAGTGTTGACCAATGATATTTTTACCAACCTCATGTTTAATTTCGTCAACAAATGCACTTTTCTTTTTAACTTCTTCAGTAATTTCTGTTATGTTCTCTGACATTTAATAGTCCTCCATAAATTTTGAGCCAATTATTATACCTAATTATAGAAATGTGCTTACTGAAATATAAGGGTTTGAAAAATAGAGATAAAATCTGATAATTGACGGGACAAGCCTTGAACTCATTTATAGCCATAAAAACAAAAAGCCCCGTTTCATAAAAAAGAAACGGGGCTTTTGATAAAACTTTATATTATGCGGCGTATGCTTCCATTTTGTGGAAGTTGAGGTATTTGTATATCTCATCCTGATTTGAATCCTTTAATACCTTTGTGTGCTCAAAGTACTCTGAAGCCGTAGGAAGTTTTCCCAGTTTTGCGACAACTGCTGATAGTTCTGCAGAACCGAGGTAAACCTTTGCACCATCACCGAGTCTGTTGTTAAAGTTTCTTGTAGAAGTTGACATAACCGTTGTTTTATCGTTAACCCGCGCCTGATTTCCCATACAAAGAGAACAACCGGGAATTTCAAGCCTTGCACCAACTTTTCCCAACAAGGAGTATATACCTTCATCCTTTAACTGTTCAGCATCCATTCTTGTTGGTGGACAAACCCACAGCCTTGTTGGAAGGTTTTTTGCCCCCTTAAGAATTGTTGCAGAAGCTCTGTAATGTCCAATATTTGTCATACAGGAGCCAATAAATACTTCATGAACAACATCACCAGCAACTTCGGAAAGTAGTTTGACGTCGTCAGGGTCATTTGGGCATGCGAGCACAGGTTCCGTAATACTTGCAAGGTCAATTTCCAGAACAGCGGCATATTCTGCATCTTTATCTGCTCTCAGAAGAGTAGGACTTTCCAACCATCTCTCCATTTCGACTTTTCTTTTTCTGATTGTTTCAGCATCTTTGTAGCCGTCCTTGATTAATTTCTCAAGAAGTTTTACATTGGATTTAAGGTATTCCGTAACGGTTTCCTCTGATAAATCAACAGTACAGGCAGCAGCAGACCTTTCAGCACTGGCATCTGCAAGTTCAAAGGCCTGTTCAATCTTTAAGTCAGGTAAACCTTCAATTTCAAGAATTCTTCCGTTAAAGATATTTTTCTTCCCTGCTTTTTCAACCGTAAGAAGTCCCTGTTGAATAGCAAAGTAAGGAATATAATTCACAACATCCCGTAAGGTAATTCCGTCATTGAGTTTTCCTTTAAACCTTACCAGAACTGATTCGGGCATATCAAGAGGCATTGCTCCAAGTGCTGCCGCAAAAGCTACAAGTCCGGAACCTGCAGGAAAGGAGATTCCTATTGGAAACCGAGTATGACTATCACCTCCCGTTCCAACAGTATCGGGCAAACAAAATCTGTTAAGCCATGAATGAATAATACCGTCGCCTGGCTTTAATGCTACACCACCACGGTCAGAAATAAAATCCGGCAATGTTGCCTGCATTTTTACATCGGTTGGTGTTGGATATGCTGCTGTATGACAAAAACTCTGAAGAGTAACATCAGCTTGAAAGCCAAGACATGCTAGCTCCTTCATTTCATTAGCAGTCATGGGTCCGGTAGTGTCTTGAGAACCAACAGTGGTCATTTTGGGTTCACATGCTGTTCCGGGAAGTACACCATCAAGACCACAAGCTTTTCCAACCATTTTCTGAGCTAAAGTATATGCCTGATTTGGTTTTGGCGTTGGGTTATCTGCTGGGGTAAAGAAGTCTGCTTCAGGCATTCCGAGCAACGTTCGTGCAGAAGCAGTTAGTTTTTTACCAATAATAAGATTTACCCTTCCGCCTGCCTTGAATTCATCTTTTAAGGTAACAGGCTCTGTTTTAAAAGTAGAAAGAAGGCTTCCAGAGGTATCTGTGATTTCACCTTTTGCAGTGTTGATGATAATGTCCAAGCCCGTTTTTAATTTCGATACGTCACATTGCAATGGCAAAGCTCCAGAATCTTCAGCAGTGTTAAAAAAGATAGGGGCAATTGCTGAACCAAGAATTACACCTTTATTTTTCTTGTTGGGAATAAAAGGAACTTCATCACCTATATGCCAAATTAAGGAATTTGCAGCCGATTTTCTTGAAGAACCTGTTCCAACGACATCACCGACAAAAGCTACGGTTTTTCCTTCTGCCTTGATTTTATTTATTTCGTCAATTCCTTCAGGAAACCGTGTTTCACCCATTGCAAGGGCATGAAGAGGAATATCTGGTCTCGTTGGGGCTTGACCTGCAGGAGAGAAATCATCTGTGTTTGTTTCTCCGTCAACCTTAAAAACTGTACAATTAATTATTTCAGGAAGATCTTGTCCTTTCTTGAACCAATCTGCATTAGCCCATGACTCCACAACTTTTTTAGCATTTTCATTTGTTTTTGAAAGCTCAGCAACTGTTTCAAATTTATCAAAGACCAATATTAGGTTTGCAAGGGCACAAGCAGCGTTAGCACCCTGTTTATCTGAACTTAAGAGCTCAATGAGGGGGGCAATATTATAGCCTCCAAGCATAGTTCCAAGAAGTTCTACTGCTTTTTCTGCTGAAAGAACAGGAGAACTTTCCTCACCTTTTGCAACCTTTGCTAAAAATGCAGCTTTTACCTCGGCAGCAGGATCAACTCCTGGGGGAACCCTGTTTATGAGTAAATCAAGAACAAAATCCTCTTCACCGGCAGGTGGGGATTTTATTAATGAACAAAGCTCGGTAATTTGCTCAAGACTTATCGGTAACGGGGGTATTCCTAGCTTTGCTCTTTCTGCTGCATCCTTCTTATATTGTTCTAACATTAAGACTCCATTAAATAAGGTTAATAAAAATTAAAATATTGCAAGAGCCGATTCGTCATTCTGAACTTTTCACTGTTTTCAATCAGAGCTCATGGGATTCTGAAAAAACCTTTCAGTCTCACGTAAGTAATCAAGTTCGGAGTGACGCATTTGCCTGCTATTGCATATTTACATCTATTTGCTTTATGTTAAGGTCAAGTTCTGAAACAACCAACTTCCTGTCTAAAAATGATTATTCAAATATTCGCTTACCTTTTCGTAGCTCGCTTCCATTTCAATGGGAAGGTTTGACTGCAAGGAATCAACTCCTTCAATAGTTTTTTCATGGTAATTGAGCAAAAAGTCTGTAAATTTTAGCCCGTTAGCCGTTGAAACAACAACAATTTTATCGTTTTTCTTAAATAAACCTTTTTTATTAAGTTTACTTAATGCTGCCAAAGCAACTCCGGTATGAGGACAGCAGAGAAGTCCGTATTTATTTGCTATACCCACCTCATTTGCAAGTTCACTCTCACTCGCCTGTTCAACCATGCCATTAAATTCGTTTAAGGTTCGAACTGCTTTTGCATAGCTAATTGGATTACCAATTTGAATAGCACTTGCAAGGGTTTTCTTTGCAGCAACGGCCTTAAACTCCTTAAAACCAGTTTTGTAACTCAAATATAAGGGGTTAGCATTTTCTGCCTGAGCACAAATGATGACAGGGTATTTATCAATTACTCCTAAATCACGCATCATTTTAAAGCCTTTACCAAGAGCACTAACATTTCCCAGATTTCCTCCGGGGATAATAACGTAGTCCGGAACCGACCAGTTAAACTGCTGAACCATTTCAATACTAACGGTTTTTTGTCCTTCAATTCTCAGGGAGTTCATCGAATTGGCAAGATAGATATTGTTTTTTGTACAAACCTGCTGAACAATTTCCATGCAGCCGTCAAAATCGGTATTTAATGAAAGAGTAATTGCTCCGTGAGCCAAAGGCTGAATTAACTGGGAGTTGGAAACCTTATTTTTAGGAAGAAAGACAATGGAAGCTATTCCGGCAATTGCACAGTAAGCGGCAAGAGCTGCTGAGGTGTCGCCTGTTGAAGCACAAGCAACAGCTGGTATATCTTTTCCTTCCGCCCTCATTTGATTTACCATTGAAACCAATACGGTCATTCCAAGATCTTTAAAGGAACCTGTATGACTGTTTCCACACTGTTTTACCCAAAGGTCATGCAGTCCGAGTTCTTCTTTTCCATATCGTTCAGCCCAAAAAAGATTTGTTTGACCTTCTAACGTTGAAACAATGTTGGCATCATCAATTTCTGGACAAACCCATTCTTTTTTACCCCAGATTGATGAGCCATAGGGCCACTGGTTTTCCCTAAGTCGATTGTCAAAGAGATTCTTCCATTCTTCCCCTGACTTTTTCTTTAATTCATCCATGTCAAAGGCAACTTCAAGAAGATTGTTGCAGTCAGGACACCGATAAATGACCTCATTCAATGGATATTTTCCTGAACATCCTTCAAAACATTGAAACCATGCTTTCATAATTATTTTCCTGTTATTGTAGTTTTATGTATCGCTTTGAATTCTACTGGCTAAAGGTTTATCCTGAAACTTATATTTACTGCTTTTTCTTTTTGTGTAGGGGTTCTCAGAAGGAGAGCTTAACTCCTCAAAGGTAAAAGAACAAATTCTCATACCGGGATAAAGAGCTACGGGCATATTACCTAAGTTTCCAAGTTCTAAAACGGGGTTACCGTTCCAGCCGGGATCAAAAACGGAGGCTGTTCCATGAACAATGATTCCAATTCTTCCCAAACTGCTTCTTCCTTCAATACGCCCCATAAGAGAGGAAGATAATTCAAGACATTCCTTTGTAACGGCAAGAACAAACTCACCCGGTTGCATAATAAATTTCTCATTGTCATCAATATGCACTTCCCTCATGATTTCATCTGAACTAAAAGAGCCGTTCCTCAAATCAATATAGGCATGTTGACTATGATTAAAAAGATTAAAGTGGTTTCCGAGCTTCAGGTCGATAGAACAGGAACCAAGTTGTTCCTCATAGTTTGGAGCCGGAGTAATTTTTATATCTCCTTTTTCCAGTGCCTTTTTAATATCTCCGTCAGATAAAACCATACTTTTATACCTTAATTAATAGTTCAGTAAAAAATGATGAAAACGAGAATTCAACCCTTGCAATTAAAATGTTATATTACTTGAAGTTGAAGGAAACATTATATCAATAAAGAAAGGGGCAACATGTTTTTTTCTGCCGAAAATACAGGTGGTTTACTCAATATTTTCACGAATAGAAAAGGTGGCAAAAGTTCCGCTCCCTTTAATTCATTAAACTTTGGATTTGCTACCGGAGATGACCTTCAAAACGTTGAAGAAAACTATCGGTTGTTATCAAAAAAAGCAGGGTTTAATAAACCCATTATTACCTGTAAACAAGTACATAAAACTGGCATTGCTGAGGTACAAGAAGTTCATGGGGCTATTGAAGTAAATAATGGGACGGTTTCGGGACTCTTTAACCCGCTAAACAAGAATTATATTTATTCCAGAATTAAGGCAGATGCCCTTTATACGGAGACAAAAAACCTGCCAATTGGAGTTTACACCGCTGACTGCCTTCCTGTCATCGTTTCCGATAAAAAAAAATCCTTTGTCATGGCAATTCATTGTGGGTGGCGTGGAGTTGTTGATGGAATTGTGGAAAAAAGCTTTGTTTTTTTGCAGAACAAGGGAAAAACTGACTTTGAAGTAATTCTTGGTCCGGCAATTAACCAATGCTGTTTTGAGCTTAAACATGAAGGAAATTTATTTGACCCTTCTTCTGTAAAGGAAAGAAATTCTTCCTCGTATGTTAATTTAAAAAATGAAGTACGCCTTAGGTGCAGTAATACAGCAAAAGATTTAATTAAAATAGATGATATTGACCATTGCACTTGTTGCAATAAGGAACTTTTTTTCTCATACCGACGGGACAAAACCACCGGCAGGCATATAAATATCGGTTGTTTGCAGGCTTAAACCTATTATTAAGGTTCTCAGCGGGAAGACGGTACATTAGGTCGATAATACTGAAAAGCAAGCAGAGCAAAAAGAAGAACAACACAAAACAACCCGGAACAGAGAATTACTTTCAAAACTTCCAGTAAACTATCGTGAAACTGCATTATTCCAACGACTTCAAGAATAGCTCCAATAAGCATTAAGTAAGAAAATGATTTTTCACCTTTTGCCAGATTATAGTTCATGAGAACCATCACAAAGGACATAGGCAGCATTGCTAAAGCAAAATAGGCGAGAATTTCTCCTGCTTCAATAAACTTTTCACCAAAAAAAACAGAGATTATCAGCTCAGGGAAAAGAAAAAGAACCAAGGTCAAACTTCCCGAAAGAATCAAAGTCATGGAAAGTGATTTGAGAATTAAATGTAAAGTACCCTCATCCTTTGCCTTACTCGAGGCAACCATGGGAAACATGGAAACAGCTATTGACGCAGGAAGAACCATTACTGCTCTTCCAATAACAGCAGCAGAGCTATATATTCCTGCATCAAAAGGGGAAAAATAGTTTTTTACCAAAACCAAATCCATCTGAGTTAAAACGGTAAAGGAAAGACTTGCCATTAAAACGGGAATGATATATTGGGCAATATTCTCATCTTCTCTCTTATATTCTTCTCTTCCAAGCAGTAAATGGTTTCTTATTGGAATGAACGTTATATAGCCAACAATAATTACTGTAAGAACTGAGCCAAATAAAACCCCATTTAATTTATAACCTGCAAGAACAAAAAGCAGGCAAATGAAGTACCGAAATGCACCTAGTCCGGCATTTAAAAAAGAAAGCATTTTGAAATTTTGAAAACTCTGCAAAATTCCAGTATTTATTGGTGGAATAAGGGAAACAAAGATTATAAGAAACAACAGTAATACGGGGTATGTTGACTCTATTTTTAAATAATCAGCAACTCCTCTGGAAAAAAGCATTCCGATAAAGCAAAAAACGGTTGCGGCAATAAAAAGGTTTTTATAGCTTTTTAAAATAAGATCGTTTGCCTCCTTTTCCTTTTTTAACGCCAGACAATGGGAAATTGCTTTTCCAAGGTAAAAGGTTATTGCGGTGTAGGGAATGGCAAGTACTGCCAAAAGGGAATAAAGGGCGTTCATCTCACCGAAAGTTTCTACCTCCAGCATCCGACCCATCGTAACCTGGAAAAAATAGTTAAAAATATTTGCTGTCATTGCTCCAACAAAAACAAGAGAGCTGTGCTTTAGCAAATCATCATTTAATACTTTTTTAAGTTTTTTTCTCATTTATATAAAATAGTCCATTATTTACTTATTCCTTTTAAAAAAGGCTATACGATTTTATCAGTTCATTGCCTATGATTACTTATATTTCCTTATAACCCGTTCATTTAGTCATGAAAGATTTTTCATTGAACTCTCTATCTTCGTAGGTAAGTCCTAGGCTATAATAGTGAAAACTTAACAATAAAAAAATATGATTAGTAAAAAACAACTTCTTGAAATAGAAAAACAAAAGAAAGAAAAGCTTTATTCCGGAACCGGAGGAAGAAGAGAGGTAAATTCATTAAAGGGGAAAACAACCTTAATTTTTATGGGAATTCTTTTAGTTCTCATTGCTCTTGTTTTTATTTACTATATAAACTCTATAGTACCCTCGGAAGAAACAAATCATCAGAAAAGTGAGGTTGAGGTAAATGAGACAAAAGAGGTGCAAGAGGTTCAGGAAATAAAACA
>JADGAW010000049.1 GCA_015231815.1 Nitrospinota bacterium | reverse complement strand
CAAGCATAAAAAACTGCTAACTATTGGGTTAACTTGAGCCTTACCAGCGATACTTTTTTGTTGTTCGGGAAAAATTATCTCCTTTCAACAATTTGTTTTGGTGGCAACATCGGCACGGCCAAGTTACCCTTTTCGTTATGCCTAATAAGAATAAGTCATGTGGATAGTTAAACTAATACCGTCAAGAATCTTGTCTTTACAAGCGAGAAAGCCTTCAGGCTTGATTGGTCGTTTTGTGATGACGAAAATCTTTAATTCAGGAAACGCAGCTCTCAATGCTTTTGTTAAAGAATGTCTTGCACTTGAATCAAGAGACTGTGTTTTGGAAATTGGCTTTGGTCCCGGTAAGTTGATAAATGAAATGGCAAATATCACTACCGAAGGCACTGTAGAAGGCGTTGATTTCTCTAAGGCAATGATAAATCAAGCACAAAAAGAAAATATTGGGCATATAGCTTCAGGGCGGGTTTTATTACACGAATGTGAATGTAGCTTACTTCCGTTCGAAGACGAAGCGTTTGATAAATTGTGTTCAACAAACACTTTATACTTCTGGAAAAAGCCAGAAGACTATTTCGCTGAAATGTTTCGCGTACTTCGTCCCGGAGGTAAAGTGGTTATTGGCTTCAGAGACGATGAACAAATGAGTAACTTAGACCTTAGTGAGGACATCTTTAACTCTTTTTCAAAAAGCGATATGGTCGACTTGCTTACGAACGCAGGATTTAAGGAAGCTGAAGTCAAAGAAAAAGATGGTGTTCCATTCGTGTCATTATGTGGTATGGCAATAAAGGCATAACAAGTAGCTCCACCGGACAAAATACTCGCTTCGCTCGCATTTTCCGATGAGCAAGGCGTTCTCGGCGGCTGCGCCGCCGAGAATTGCCGAACTAAGTCTTAGTTCGGCAATTATGTCCTAAAGGAGGTTTAAGATGGCTACTTGTCCTAATTGTTATACTAATGTTGATGAAACAATTACTTGTGATAATTGTGGTAAAGAATTTTGTAACCATTGTCATACTGAAACAAATGCTTCCGGTGAATATTCTGAAGGTTATTTCTATCAGGATTACAATTGTCCTAAGTGCTATGCCACATATTCGTACAATAACATACCTTAATTGGGTCTGATTAAATTGAAAAAACTAGCAATCGAATGAAAAGATAATTATAATAATTTTCACAACACTGTATTTAACGGAGGTTACTATGACAATCCCTGAGGAAATTTATCATCAAGTTCAACATATGCCCGAAACTCTTCAAGCAGAGGTATTGGATTTTGTTGAATATCTTGAATTTAAGAAGATAAAGCCATTAAACGGAGAGAAAGAAATTGATTGGTCAGCATTTTCTCTCGTAAATGCCATGCAAGGCATGGAAGACGAAGACACACTCTATTCTATTGATGACTTAAAAGAACGGTTCTCATGATCAAGGAAGGACAAATAGTTCTTTTCTCCTTTCCCCAAACCGACCGTTCACCCGCCAAACTTCGACCAGCCCTTGTCCTACGACAGTTACCGGGGAATCATGATGACTAGCTCATCTGCATGATTTCCACTCAACTTTATCAGTCAATTCCTGATTTTGACGAAATCATCAAGAAAGAAGAATAACTGGGGTCAGGTACATGTTAAATATTACAAAACTCTTTTAAATAACTTTCCATTTAATGTGTACCTGACCCCAGTTATTCCAGTTATTAAGGGTAGCGTCCCCTTTAAAATAAACTATGGGTCGCTTTTGAGAACAATGACTTCGTTGGAAGCTGTATTGAAATAAACTTTTCTCATTTTATTTCCCCCCGTATCCTCTGATACAACTTTAATCTTCATTTTCTTCAGGAATTTTCTCGCAACTTTTACATTTTTGCGTGCAACCCGTCGTTGACTAAAGGTGAAATTATTTAAGGTAGCACCACCAAATATTTGAGCTTCAAGATTGACCTTTTCCGTTCCCATATGAATCATTTTTTTAATAAGACCAATCATCGCAGCATTTCCAAACATCGGTTTTGCCAGTTCTTTTTTTCTTACGTAAGGTCTGATAAAGTGGTTCACCCCACCAACTCGAAGTTTTTTGTCATACAAAAACACAGAAACAGCATCCAACAGTTCTGTATAGACAATAGAAGGGTAGTTGTGGGCAAAGATGGTGCAAGGTGAGAGGGTATGTCTAATTGGTTGAATAGGCGAATTATTTGTGCCTTCCATCGATAAAATTTTCCTTAAATATGTTTAACTTCGTCTATGTGCCGTTTCCGAATTATTGCTTTTGCCGCAGCTTCTATTTTAGGAATCAAAATCTTTTTGGCATTTTCAATATTAGAATAGAGGGTAAGCTCATCCTTATCAATAATATCAAAAGCACCAATTTCATCAGCTCTCATTCTTTGGGCACTCTTTTCTTTTGCAACCGTACTCACGATAATTACCGGAAGTGGTTTATAAATCATCAGTTTTTTCAAAAAAGTAATACCATCCATTTTGGGCATAATAATGTCTAAGGTAACAACATCCGGGTCTTTTTCCAAAATAAGTTCTCTCGCCATAAAAGCATCTTCTGCAATTCCTACAATCTCAATGTTAGGTGATGATTCCAAGGCTCGAACAATTAAATCCCTAACGAGCTTTGAGTCATCAACAACCAAAACTCTAATCTTTCTAGCTCTAAGGTTCGAAACTTTTTCCTCAGCAAGCTGAGTGAAGTCTGATTTTTCAATTTTTCTAATTGTTATAGAATTATCCCAACTTTGGTAATAAACCTTTCTTCCATTGTTTCCTCCAATATCTTTTTTTATGATTTCGATATTGTGTTCTCTAAGAATTTCAAAGGCAACTGCAATATTCTTTTCTGCTACTCCTGCTCCAGAGCTCAGGTGTCCAACAACATGACCACCACCAATAATCATTGCCTGCAAATTATTTTTATTGGAATCAGCTCCCACCATCATTTTTATCATTGTTTCAATTGAGCAATCACCATATTTTGCATTTTGAGAAGAACCAACAGGCAAACGGGGAAGCATATAATGATTTAATCCTCCAAACTTTTGTTTTTTGTTAAAGAGTGCCACAGCGACACAGGAACCTAGAATAGTTGAAATACTATGGGGGGTCTTGCTTACGACAAGCTCTCCGGGAAGAAGAAAAATTTTATTAGATTCCATTTCAAATATATAAATGAAATTTATTTAATAAACCTTTTTCACCGTTAAATATGAAAAAGAAAAGTTAAATAAAAAAAGAAAAATAAGGGCAATTAAATTCTTATAATTATAACTTTTTTATTTAGTTTTTTTGTGAGGAAATATAAAAGAAATTAAAGAACTCCTTTCTTACACATGGTAAAATTTAACCTTCTTTTTTTCAATCAAACTAACATAAATAAACAGGTACATTGTGGAAAAAATTGATGAGGACTATTTTCTTAAAATCGGGGAAATATCTAAAGAATTTAATCTGGAACCACATGTTTTACGTTACTGGGAAAAAGAATTTAAGTCATTAAAACCTAAAAAAACCTCAAAAGGTCAACGAATTTATAACAAAAAAAATATTGAGCTTGTTAGAAACATCAAAGAGCTTCTTTACGAGAGGAAATATACCATTGATGGAGCAAGAAAACTCATAGAAGGAGAAAATAAGGTTTTCTCTACTCCTTCTATTAATAGTGTACCTGACAAAAATAGTTCCATCACCTCTGTTACCAAAGAACTTAATGAAATATTAACCCTACTAAACAGGAAAATATAAAAAAATGAAAAAAACCGCTGAAGAGTTAAAACAACTGGCTAATACTGCACGACGAGAAATATTAATAATGCTCAATAAAGCGGGTTCTGGTCATCCTGGAGGCTCACTTTCCTCCATTGATATACTTATCACACTCTATTTTTCTGAAATGAAGGTTGATGCTTCAAATCCTTCATGGAGCGATCGAGACCGTTTTGTTCTTTCCAAGGGACACTGTGCTCCAGCACTTTATACCGTTCTTGCTATGAAAGGTTTTTTCGGAATGGAGGAACTTCCAACATTAAGAGCATTTGGTGCTATTTTACGGGGACACCCCATTTCCTATGCAACACCAGGAGTTGAAGTTTGCACAGGGTCTTTAGGGCAAGGTCTTTCACAGGCAAACGGCATTGCTTTAGGTTTAAATCTTGATAAAAAAGAGAACACAAGGGTTTATGCGGTTGTTGGAGATGGTGAATGTCAGGAAGGAATGATATGGGAAGCAGCAATGACCGCATCACATAGAAATTTGGACAACCTTTGTCTTTTTATTGACCAAAATGGTTTACAAATTGACGGATTTGTTAAAGATGTAAAACGTGTTGACCCACTTGTTGAAAAATGGAAAAGCTTTGGCTGGCACACAATTGAAATTAACGGACATTCTTTCGATGAAATTCTAAGTGCCTTAGATGAAGCACGAAGCACAAAAGGCAAACCCACAGCAATTATTGCCAATACAGTAAAAGGTAAAGGGGTTTCTTTTATGGAAAACAAAGCAAGTTGGCATGGAGTTGCACCCAATAATGAAGAGCTTGAACGTGCATTAGCAGAACTTGCAGCTTAAGACTTTTATTTATGCAAACATTGTGAGTCTTAACTCCTGAAAAGGTTCTGCATCTTTTCTTATTTCTTCCTCCAATTGTTTTGTGTTGCACCTTTCAGTTCGTTTTATTAAACTCGCCAAATATGCATAATAAATTGGTACCAAACATTGTATGACTTTGTTTTTATACCGATCCATAGAAGAATATTGTCGGGCAAAACTGTAGATAATTTTTGCCAGAAGCCTTGGTTCAAAAATAAAATTTTCATCATTTAACTGAAAAGCTTTTTTTACCTCTTCATAATTTTCTTTATCCAAAATATTTTCCCAAATTGGAGAGAAATGAGCATACCCCTGTTTAAAAAGAATAATACACTCCTTATAACAAATCGATTGTTTAATTTCTCCATGATATTCAACAGGGCTATTATAAATTTCTGTTGGTTCTGATTCTTGAAAAGAGAGAAGAGCCTCTTTGTGCTTAACTGCTATTTCAAAAACTGTTGTAACGGTTTCAACAAAGTTTTTCTCAAAAAACACATATCTATCGTTACTTAATACCTCCTTTAGACCAAGGTACGATTGACATATTTTAAATTTTTCCGTAATTGCCTTAAGGAGTATCCATACATCAATCCCATAGGAAGAGGTTTGGTTGTCCCAAATATTGTTCTCAACAATAAAGGACAGAAGTTGTCCGGATAACGCATAATCTCCGCCTGTTGGAGTTTTTACCTGTTTGCTCATTAAAGCACTCGTCAGATAAAATGCAATACTATCGGAGAGTCCAACATCATTGTCGTTATGACTATACAAAGGAGTTACATAGTGGTAACTTGCAATAAGAACCGGATCAATAAGATGTTTAATCCAGTCGGTAGTGATACTTAAACTTGCAGGGTCAACAATTACACAAACACGGGAATTCAAGAAATTTGCTGACTCAAAAATCATTTTATACGCTGAGCTTTTCCCCCGCTCTCCCCGATAAATAGTAACCATCTTCTCGATGTAGGGGTTGACTGTTTTTGCGTTAGCGACATCTCTTGTGTCATCAGTTGAACCACCATCCGCAACAATGATAAGGGCTGTCATTCCCCGATAATGCATCTGAACTGCTTCAGAAACATTATCTATAATATTCTCAATAGTTTCATGATTGTTGTTCGTAGGTATGCCAACAACAATATCGACTTTTCCCATTTTCTCAAGTCGTCGGTTAGCCCATGGCCTAATTGCAGTACTATATTTCATTACATTTCCGGAAAGCTCAAGGAAAACATTGTTCCGTCCTGAGTTTTATTAACAGTAATAGTTGCTTTGTGAGATGTAACTATTTCTTGAGTAACGTACATTCCCAGTCCTGTTCCTTTCCCAACAGGTTTCGTCGTAAAAAAAGGTTTAAAGATACCTTCTTTTTCCTTCTGAGAAATCCCATAGCCTGTATCTGCAATGGAAACAAGAACATTGTTATTATTTTTTTTAGCTCTAATTTTCAGCTCCTTTTTTTTATCTTTATTTTCTTTCATCGCATCTCTTGCGTTGTTGATGATATTAATAAAAACTTGCTCTAATTGGTAAAAATCTCCAAGAATGTTAGGTAAGTTATTGTCCAACCTGATAAGAACAGATACTTCCTCCTTTTTTAGCTGGTTCTCCATGAGCTTTAATGTTTCCTTAATTACCTGTGATATATCAACTTTTTTATTTTCAGGTTCACTGCTTCCTGAAGAAGCATAATTCTTTAACCGTTCAATAAGCTTTATCATACGATTGCACTGCTTGGTAATAGTGTTGGATTTTTCCAATACCTCTTCCTGATTCAGTTTGTTTTTCTTACTTTTTTCCTTTACAACCTGACATAACAAATTAATGTTTGTAACTGGTTGGTTAAGCTCATGGGCAAGTCCGGCAACCATTGTTCCCAGCGAAGCGAGTTTTTCCTGCTTTATAAGCATTTTCTTGTATTCTTCTGCTTCCCTGTTACTTTTATCTGGAGTTTTTTCTTGTTGGTGTTGAAAAGCTTTTTGAGAAACCTCTATTTTTTCTCCTTCAATTTTAGTAATAGTCATACCATCAAATGATGCTACTGTTTCAGGAAATATTTTTCGAGCTCTTTTCTCAAATTCAAAAATTGCTTTATCTCCTTTGTTTGGATCATGGTGAAAAAGTACCAGCTTTTTAATTTTTGATTTTAAGGCAATTTCAGCACCATGAAACATGGTACTATGTCCCCAACCTTTTTTTGAGGCTCCCCCGTTTTGACCGTGATACTCTTCAGGAGAAAACTGAGCATCATATATAAGAACGTCAGCTCCTTTACAAAAATCCACCAAACTTTCATCTATGCGCCCTTCATAATGTTCCGTATCTGTTGCATAAATTAATGTTGCATCATGAGATGAAAACTTATAGGCAAAGGCACCACCGGGATGGTTAATAGGCAAAACCGAAACGTTTAAATCGTCAAAGGAATAACAGTTTCCTTCCTCAACGTCATGAAATGAAAGATTCGATTGTAAAGCAGAAAGAGGAACAGGAAAATAAGGTGCTTGCATTTGCCCCTCTAAGAGAGACTTGACATTTTTACCTCCTAAAGTCGGACCATATATTTCAAAGGCATTATTAGGTACATAAAATGGAATGAAAAATGGAAAACCTTGAATATGATCCCAGTGGTAGTGTGAAAGAAATATTTTCGCCGTAATATTGCCCCCACCTTGAAGGAGTTTATTCCCCAACCCCCGTAAACCAGTACCGCAATCCAAAATAAATATATGGTTTTTTAATTGGACTTCAACACAGCTTGTATTGCCCCCAAAATAAATCTTGTCTTCTCCTGGTGATGGAATGCTTCCTCTAACTCCCCAGAAAGTTATTTTCATTTTTTAGAGGGATTGAAGTAAAAAACTTTAATTAAAGAGAAGTTTTTTCACATGATACGAGATGTTTTTTTCAAGTACAAAAGTTAACTTTTTAAAAACTCCAGTGCTTCACTTTCATTGTCAAAAATATTAACTTTTTTATTGAGGTGGGTTATTTTAAAAAGTTCCAGAATATCTTTTTGAAGGTCATAAATAGCAATTTTACCTCCAGCTTCGTTTACCCGCTTAACATCCAAGATAATTCTTCCCAAAGCAGAACTGTTTATAAAGTTAACTCCTGCGAAGTTCAAGAGGAAAAACTTTATATCCTTCTCCAAATTTTCATCAAAAATGTTCTTAAAGAGTGTGTTGTCTGAACTTGCTGCCATTTTTCCACTAAAAGATGCTTTAGTAACCGTGCCATCGTCTAATGTTTCAATACTAACTAATTCCATATGAACCTCTCAATGTTATTTTTGATAAGTAATATTATTTCTTTGATTTAAAAGTTTAAAGTTTTGTAAGTCCCTTCCTAATGATTCAGAATGTCCAAGAAACAAATACCCTCCTTTATTGAGGGAACGATAAAAACTCTCAATGATTTTTTTTCTGTGTTTCTCGTCAAAATAAATCAAAACGTTCCTACAAAAAATAACGTCGTGATATTTTATACTACTCATAGCAAAATTATCAATTAAATTAAGCTGTTGAAATTTCACATGCCTTTTAATAGATTCTTTAAGAAAAAATTCGTTATTTTTATTCTCAAAATATTTACTGATTATATGTTCTGGTACATCTTTTAACGACCTTTTACTGTAAACTCCTTTTTCGCCCATTGAAAGAACACGCCTGTTAATATCGGTTCCAAGAATTTTATAATTTAAGTTTGGAAATTTTTCATTAATTAAAATTGCAAGAGAATAGGGCTCCTCTCCGGAAGAAGAAGCTGCGCTCCATATATTTATGGGAACTGTAGGGCTTTTTAATTCTTTAATGGTGTGAAGAATCTCTTGCACAAAACAATCGAGTTGTTTTTTTTCACGAAAAAAATATGTTTCGTTTGTGGTAAGTTCTTCAACAAATTTTTTTAACTCTTCACCTTTAGGGTTTTTAATTAAAAGAGAAAGATATTCCTGAGCAGTGTTAACGCCGATTTCTTTCATCCGGGAAAAAACCTGCTTTTCAAAAAAATACTTTTTGTTTTCCTCAAAGTGATTGCCGGAATATTCATAGACAATCTTTGAAAGATCAAGAAAAGCACTTTGGGAAATTACCATAGTTTGAAAAGAAAATTATTTATTCGTATCGAAGAGCCTCAACCGGTTCCATTCGTGATGCGTTCCACGACGGATAGATTGTCGATATAAAACTTATCAAAAGAGCTGCGACAATAATTAATATTATGCTCTGGATTTCCATATCTACAGGCAAGGTGTCCATTTGATAAACATCTTTTGGAAGCTTAATGAAGGGGTATGTTTTTAAAATATAACAGGCGGTTGTTCCGATAACTGCCCCCCAAAAGGTTCCAATGGCACCAATTGCAAAACCGTCAATCATAAATATTTTCATTATTTGCTCTCTTCGTGCCCCCATCGCTTTTAGAATTGCAATTGAAGATTGTTTTTCCATAATTGTCATAAGTAATGTAGAAATTATATTAAAGGCAGCAACAATAATTATGAGGGTCAAAATAATAAACATGGCAATTTGCTCTAGCTTTAAAGCTGCAAAAAGGTTTTTATTCAACGAAATCCAGTCTCTTGCCAAATAAGGGAAATCCAGTGTTTTTGAGATTTCCTTTGCCACCTCTTCTGCCATATCGATATGCTGGGTTCTTACGGCAATTCCGTTTACCTTGTTTCCTAAACGGAAGAACTTTTTTGCCTCATTCAGGTGAATGAGTATCATGTTGGAATCGTAATCGTACATTCCAGACTCAAAGGTTCCAATAACCTTGAATTTTTGTAAATGGGGAACCATTCCAAGAGGGGTAATTCTTCCAGATGGGGTAATAATAGAAATATCGTTGCCTGCTTTAATTTTTAGGGTGTTGGCAAGTTCATTGCCGATAATTACCCCTTTTTTACCCTTTTGGTAATACTCTTCAAGATCATCAAGACTTCCATGAGTCATAAATTCAACAATTTTACTAACATTTTTTTCTTCAAGGGGCAAAATTCCATTAACAACTACTCCGGAAACCCTGTTTCGTGAGGCAACAATAACTTGCCCATACACAAAAGGACTCGCCGCAGTTGTTCCCTTAACGGTCATTATTTTCTTTATTACCGAAGCATAGTCTTCTATCAATCCCTGAGATGCGTCCTGAACAAGAATATGTGCGTTCATGCCAAGGATTCTGTCTTTCAGGTTATTTTGAAATCCTTTCATTACGGAAATTACAATAATAAGAGAAATTACTCCCACGGAAATACCTGCCATGGATATAAAAGAAATCAGTGAAATAAACCGTTCCCGTCTCTTGGATTTTAAAAAACGGTATGCTGTAAAAAGTTCAAAATAAGAAAACATATCAGTTCATTGCCCTTCTCATTATATTTTCAACATTAATACGGTTTTTCTTTCTGGATAAAGCATCCCTAAAGGTTAGGACATCACAATTCTCTTTAATTATTCCACTTTCCGAAGCATTGATTGCCACTGAATCCCTATGTTTTTTGTTAGCATTAAATATCCAGTGAAACCAGTCCTTAGAAGTTGAAAGTGCTTTTGATGTTGGAACTTTTTTGCCAAAAATATCTTCTTCCAAAACAATATGTTCTTTCATTCGTAAAAGAATATTATTGCTTTCATTTATAGGGTGCGCTGTATTTTTTGCATGGGTTTTTTTTGAGACATAAGCCAAATCCTGACCTATAAAAATAATGGGGTCGCACCCAAGCTTAAAAGCAAGATCATAACCTACTGAAAGTACAGAACCACCAGGGGTTAATTGAGGTATATGAGGTGCGTGATTGCAAATATTGACCAAAACAGGGTAAACAGGAGCATTTTTATTGTAAAAAAGTAACTTGCCTTTCCAAAACCTCAAAACTTCCGGGTGAATAATTGTTGGAGCAATTAATAGAGGTTTCGTTGTATTTGTAGAAGCAAAAAAACGTGCAATTTCCTTTTGAGGGTCTAAGGTAATAACAATATGTGGTGTTACCCCCATATCAAGTAACGGCTCTAGAATGGCATCACAGGCAATGATAAGGGATTTATTTGATTCCTGAATAAGAAAAGGAACCAGCTTATCCAAAGAAGGACCAGCACCAACTAAAATTGTAGAAACATCTTTAAATGATGTTCCATTTGCCAAAATCCCCACACCTCTGTTCCTTTTTATAAGCTCTTGATTCTGAAGAAAATTATTCCACCAAAGCTCATTGAAGCTCGCCCCGGTGGTTTTAGCAACTTCATCAAGCTGTTGAAGGTTTACATTATTAAGCTTCTGCTCAGCCATACGCTATAATTTAGTTCATTTATGGATTTTCCGGCAGGTTAGTATATCTTCCAGAAGCCAATCCAAGGATAGAAAACCATTTGATGCAGGAAAAAATATTTTATCATTTGCCTGCGTACTTTACTGTTAAAGCAATTTAATTATGGATGTAAAAAGAATTATATCGGGAATCGTTGGAATACCTATCGTTCTGGGCATTATTCTCTGGGGAAACCTCTTCGCATTCTTTGCTTTTGTTTTACTCGTCACCATATTTTGTGTCTATGAGATTAATGAAATGTTTTGCAAGAAGTCGCTAAAACTACCCCTGCTTTTTTTATATGGAGCCACGGTTATTCTCTCTTCTACAGCAACCTTTTGTCCTCAGTATGAAGGAATTTTTGTTTCTTATATCTTGTTTTTCATTGCCTTCTTTATCTATGCTCTTTTAACAACTCAGGAACTTTTCGATACCTTGAAAAAGGTTTCACTTTTTGCTTTTACCCTTCTTTTTGTAGTTATTTCACTGTCGCATCTGATTTTAATATATAAGGTTGAACTCGTTGATAAAGCACATTACCTCTTATTTTTAATCA
>JADGAW010000048.1 GCA_015231815.1 Nitrospinota bacterium | reverse complement strand
TGATGACCATAAATGTACCGGGTGTCAGCGTTGTGTTCTCTTTTGTCCAACCTTTTGTATTGATGTTAAGGAACGCAAAATTGGTTTTAAGAAAAATGCTCATTGGAATGCAGAAGATATTAGAAACATAAATAAACAGGCAAAAACCGGAGGAGTTCTTCTTACCGGAATGGGAAACGATAAGCCCTTTAAAGAATATTGGGATCACATGCTTTTGGATGCCTCTCAGGTTACCAACCCTTCCATTGACCCTCTCAGGGAACCAATGGAATTAAGTACCTTTTTGGGAAGAAAGCCGGATATGGCTGATTTGGAGTATGAAAAAGACGGTAAGCCTGTTTTAAAAACCAAATTACCTCCTCAGTTGGAGTTAAAACGACCTGTTATGTTCTCTGCAATGTCTTATGGTTCCATTAACTACAACTTCGCCAAAGCAATGGCAATGGCATCCAAGGAACTGGGGATTTATTACAACACTGGAGAGGGCGGACTTCATGAAACCCTCTACAAATATAAGGCAAATACAATTGTACAGGTTGCCTCTGGACGTTTTGGTGTTCATCCGGATTATTTAAATGCCGGAGCTGCTGTTGAAATTAAAATCGGACAGGGCGCAAAGCCGGGAATTGGTGGTCATTTACCGGGAGAGAAAATCTTCGGGGAAGTTGCCAGAACACGAATGATTCCTGTTGGCAGTGACGCTATATCACCAGCTCCCCACCACGATATATATTCAATTGAAGATTTACGACAGCTTATATATGCGTTAAAAGAAGCAACAAACTATGAAAAACCAATCTCGGTAAAAATTGCGGCAGTACACAATGCTCCTGCAATTGCCTCCGGGATGGTAAGAGCCGGAGCGGATATTATTGTTCTTGACGGCTTTAGAGGTGGAACCGGTGCGGCTCCAACAATGATTCGGGATAATGTTGGTATTCCTATTGAACTTGCTCTTGCTGCGGTTGACCAAAGACTTCGGGACGAAGAAATCAGAACAAATGCATCCCTCCTTGTTGCCGGAGGTTTTAGAAATGCCGGAGATGTTATTAAAGCAATTGCTCTTGGAGCAGACGCCGTTTATATTGGCTCTTCAGCGGCAATTGCCGTTGGCTGTACTCTTTGTCAAAAATGTTATATGGGTAAATGTGCCTGGGGAATTACCACCAACAGGCCTGATTTAATGAAAAGGCTTGTGCCGGAAATTGCTGCGGAACAACTCTATAACCTCATTACTGGTTGGTCGCATGAAATGGAGGAAATCCTTGGTGGTATGGGACTAAACTCAATTGAAAGTTTACGGGGCAACAGATTAAAACTCAGAGGTGTTGGTTTAAGTCAGAACGAACTTGATACCCTTGGAATATTAGGAGCTGGACAATAATATGAAACGAGTATATCCGGTAGAAGACAACTGTATGGGATGCAAGCTCTGCGAGGTTGCCTGCGTAGTAGAGCACTCAGAATCCCACGATATATTAAGAGCCTATAAAGAAGAAGTTACCCCTGTCTCCAGAACAAGGGTTGAAGAAAAAGGAGGGGTTTCCCTCTCCCTGAATTGTCGGCATTGTGAAGAACCATCCTGCGTTTTTGCCTGCATTAGTGGTGCAATGACAAAAAACGATGACGGAATAGTTCTGGTGAATGAAGAAAAATGTATTGGCTGCTGGATGTGTTTAATGTCCTGTCAATATGGAATGATTGAAAGAAAAATGATAAATAAAACAGCCTCCAAATGTGATTTATGCCCTGACAGGGAAAAACCCGCATGTGTTGAGGCATGTCCCAATAGAGCTTTAGTTTTTGAGGAGAGAAATTGAAAATCGTAATAGTTGGAAACTCTGCTGCTGCCGTTGGATGTATTGAAGCCATCAGACAACATGACAAGAAAGTTGAAATTCAGGTCATAACTGATGAAAAGTACCATACCTACTCACGTCCCGGCATAACATATCTTCTTGGTAAGAAAATCAATGAAGAAAAAATGCTCTATCGACCTTTGGACTTCTATAAAAAACATGCGATTAAAACCCGCTTTGAAACCAAAGTAACAAAAGTCGATACCGCAAATAAAGTTGTTATTACCGGTATTGGAGAAAAAATTCCCTACGACAAACTTCTTCTGGGAACAGGAGGTATTCCCTTTGTTCCTCCTATTAAGGGTCGGTTTGACCATAAATCAGTGTTTAGCTACACTAAATGGGAAGATGCTGAAAAAGTAATGGAAGTTGTAAAAACCAGAAAAAAAGCAGTTGTTATTGGTGCCGGAATGATTGGCTCTAAAACTGTTGAGGGACTTTCAATGATCGGGTGTGATGTAACGGTTGTTGAACTTGGAAAAAATGTTCTTGGGCTTGCACTTGATAATACTGCTTCTTCAATGGTTGAAGCTCGCATGAAGGAAAAAGGGGTGAAGGTTCTTACCTCTAATGAAGTGACGGAAATATATGGTAAAGATGATGTTGAAGGTGTTATTATGCGTGATGGCGATGAAATACCCTGTGATTTTGTCATAATTGCCGTTGGTGTTTTCCCCAATACTGAAATGGTAAAAGGTACTGACATAGAAGTTAACAGAGGCATTGTGGTTAACGAAAAAATGGAAACATCGGCGAAGGATGTTTATGCTGCTGGCGATTGCGCTGAGGGCTATGATGTTCTTGCAGAAATAAAACGTCCAATTCCAATCTGGCCTGTAGCTTATTCTCAGGGAAAAATTGCAGGACTCAATATGATTGGTAAGAACGCAGTTCATCAGGGAAATTTTCCCATTAATGCAATAGAATTTGATGGAGTTCCGACTATTTCTGTTGGTATAACCAATCCCGATGAAAATGCCGGCTTTGAAGTTATTTCAGAAAAAGAGGGTAACAACTATCGAAAGATTGTTCTTAAGGACGATGTTGTAAAGGGAGCTGTGTTTGTTGGTGATCTAACACGGTCTGGGCTCATTACAGGACTTATTGAGCGAAAAGAAAAAATAACTGAATACAAGGACGAACTTCTTGGAAATGATTTAGGATTTGTTCACTACAAGCGTGAACTTCGTGACAGTAAACTTACACAAAACAAAAACTGGTTAGAGTAGATGATTAAAGAACCTCCTTACGGCGAAAAAGATATTTCTGGTTGCGGACTTTCCGGCTTAATTAATAAAGACGGAAAGAGAATTAGCGGCAAGGATATTACCACAAGTATTGCTTGTCAAAGAGACCGGGGTAACGGTCTTGGTGGCGGCTTTGCGGCGTATGGTATCTACCCCGACTACAAGGATTTTTACGCCCTTCACATTATGTTTGATGATAAGGAGTTTATTACTCCTGTTGAGGACTATTTACGGGAATATTGTTATATTGAAGTTCAGGAAACCATTCCGACAATTAGAACCAGCGTAATTAAAAAACATCCTATTTTTATTCGCTATTTTTGTTCTCCCCACAGAAATAAGTTTAATTATTATCAGGGGCCTGAATATGAGGGAGTTACCCAAAATGATTTCATGGTTTCTGTTGTTATGCACATAAACTTTAGTCTTCCCGGCTCCTTTGTGGTCTCTTCAGGGAAAAATATGGGAGCATTTAAAGGCGTGGGATATCCGGAAGAAATATCGGAGTTCTTTAAGCTGGAGGACTATAAGGCATATATTTGGACAGCTCACAACCGTTTTCCGACAAATACTCCTGGCTGGTGGGGCGGAGCACATCCCTTCACGCTTCTCGATTGGTCAATTGTTCATAACGGCGAGATTTCCTCCTATGGAATTAATAAAAGGTTTATAGAAATGCACGGATATAAGTGCACCCTCCAGACAGATACCGAGGTTGTGGCATATATTCTTGATTATTTAATCAGGAAACAAAAAATGAGCTTTAAGGCTGCCTGTACTGTCCTTTCACCTCCTTTCTGGGAAGATATTGAAAAAATGCCGGAAGATGAAAAAATGGCAACAAAAGCTTTAAGAACAATTTATGGATCGGCAATGCTGAACGGTCCGTTTGCTGTCCTGCTTGGTCATTCAAACGGCTTAATTGGCTTAAGTGACAGGGTTAAACTTCGACCCTTGGTTTGTGCAGAAAAAGGCGAAACGGTTTATATGTCCAGTGAGGAAAGTTCAATTATTGCAATTTGTCCGGAACCGGATAAGGTTTGGTTTCCTCATGCTGGAGATCCAATTATTGTTGATTTAAAAGAAGGAGTAAACAGTTGAGTGCGACAATTGACACCACGGGCGTTTACTATAGAGACCTGAACCAGCAAATCAGGGACATGATTAAAGAGGGAAAGAAAAAATTCACCCTGAATAATGTCAATGGTCAAAGGTATATTGGAACTGGAATAAAGGGTGAAGACAAGGAATTTGTTCTTCACGGAGTTCCGGGAAATGATTTAGGTGCCTTTATGCAGGGACCTACCATTCAGGTTTTCGGTAATGCTCAGGATGGTGTGGCAAACACTATGAGTGCAGGAAAAATCGTTGTTCACGGTCATGCGGGAGATGTCCTCGGATATGCCATGAGAGGCGGAAAACTCTTTGTAAAAGGAGATATTGGCTACCGGGTTGGAATTCATATGAAAGCCTATAAGGAGCATGTTCCTACAATTGTTTCCGGTGGAAGAGCTGGCGACTTCTTTGGGGAATATATGGCTGGCGGAATTTTGGTTTTGTTGGATATTGCTGATAAAAAAAATGACAAAAATATGCCCATTACCGGAAATTATGTTGGTACCGGAATGCATGGTGGTGAAATATATATCCGGGGTAAAGTAGAGGATTACAAATTAGGAAAAGAGGTAGGTAAAGTTCCTTTAACCGATGAGGATAAAAATAAATTAACGGCTATTTGCGATGAATTCTGCAAGGACGTAAAGGCAGATTCGTCAAAAATATCCCTTGATGATTTCATAAAGTTGATACCCGTTACCTTACGACCTTACGGTAATTTGTACGCATATTAAAGTAACGCTCTCAATTTTCTTCCGTCCCTTTGATAAAGGGGGTTGGGGGATTTATGAATTTTTTTTAGATTCTGAACAAGTACCAATATTGAAATAAACTAACAACTAATTTTTTGGAGGCAGTACGATGGCTGAAGGACTAACAGACGTAACCGACGCAAGTTTTGAGGAGGAAGTAATTAAATCGGATATTCCGGTTCTTGTTGATTTCTGGGCTGAATGGTGTGGTCCCTGTAAACAGTTAACACCAATTCTTGCTGAGCTTGCCAAAGATAATGCAGGAAAACTGAAGATTTGTAAAGTTGATGTTGACCCAAATCAGGGAACAGCAAGTAAATATGCAATCAGGAATATCCCGACAATGCTTCTCTTTAAAAACGGAGAGATTGTTCAACAGATGGTTGGAGTAAAGCCAAAAGGAAAAATTCAGGAAGACATAGATAAAGTTCTTTAAGAAATATCAGGAGGCGCACCATTGTGCGCCTCTTAAACGTCCGGGGGCGGGGATGTTCTAACCAAAAAAAGATGTCAATCTTTCATCAACTCTACAAAACACTTTCTTTATTATTAACACCTCTTTTTCTTCTTTTAAAATCCACCGAGAAAAATATCAGCGAGCTTAAAGGGTTTCTTCCTGAAGTTAAGAGTACCGGAAGAACATGTCTTTGGGTTCATGCCTTATCGGTTGGTGAAATTACCGCAGTAAAGCCAATTATTCACGAGCTTAGAAAACAGTTTGATAATCCTGTTATTTACCTCTCTGTTTCAACGGTTGCCGGGTTTAATAACGCCTCAAAGGAGATTTTTTACGATTATCTGAGCTATATTCCCCTCGATAATCCTACCTATATTAAAACAGCATTGCAACGGGTAAAGCCGGAGATGGTAATTGTTACCGAAACAGGTTTTTGGATAAACATGCTCTGTATGCTGAAGGAGGCAGGAATTCCGGCTTTTTTGGTTCACGGCAGAATTTCGGAAAAAAGTTTAAAAAATTACCTTTTCTTTAAGTCTTTTTTTTCTGAGGTGCTGAACTCTTTCAAGCTATTGATTACCAAAAGCGAGATGCAACGTCAAAACTTTATTGCTCTTGGGGTTGATGAGAAGAAGGTTCTCTATTGTGGCGACAGTAAGTTTGACTCCTTTGCTCCGGTGGAGGAAACAACCAAGGAGTTGTATCGGGAATTGTTTCAGCTTGAGGGACAAAAGGTCTTTGTGGCAGGCAGTACTCACGAAGGGGAGGAGGAGGTTGTTCTTGATATTTTTGACAGGATTTTGAAGGATAGGAGCGGGAGGTTTCAGGATATTTTGTTGATAATTGCACCGAGAAGAATTGAGCGGGTTGCTGAAATTGAGGAGATGTGCAAAAAGAAGGGTTTGAGTTATTTATTAAGAAGTAACCTCAACACTTCGGGGAGCAGACCTCAAAAAAGCCCTATTATTCTTTTAGATACTGTTGGCGAGTTGAAGTCGGTTTACGCACTTGCCGACCTTGTTTTTATTGGCAGAAGTCTTTTTCCTGCGGGGGGGGGACATTCAATTCTTGAGCCTGCTTACGAAGGAAAATTTTCTCTTTTCGGACAATATTTTTCCTACAACATTGAGGACGCAGAGCGGATAGAAGCTCTTGGAGCTGCGAAGCAGGTTAACTCTGCTCAGGAACTGGAGTCGGCAGTTATAGATTTTTTCACAACTCCTCCAACCGGATACAAAGAAAACCTGCAAAAGTTTTTTCATCAGGAATCTGGTGCTTCATCCCGTATTGTTTTCACCATAAAAAAAGAGCTCTCGTGACAGATTTTCATTTGTCGCAACTTTTTACTCTCAAGCTTATTTATAGACATCTTTACGATGAGCTATTTTTATTACAAAAACAATTAAGGCATTATTTTCAATAGAATAGATGATTCTATAGTTGCCTTGTCTTATTCGATATTTTTCACTACCCGAGAGTTTTTCACTTCCTACCGGGTGAGGATTATGAGCAAGAGATTTAATTTTGTTGATTATTTTTTTTGAATCATTGCGGGGAATTTTTTCTAATTCTTTTAATGCGGAGGGTTTTATTTTGAGTTTATAGTTTCCCACTCTTCTTTAATTTTCTGAGCTCTTCCTCAAAATCAAGGTCAGGTTCATTTTTTCTTTCTTCAAAAGCTTTGAGGTCTTCTCTGTCTTCCTCAAAAGCTCTTCTAATAATTCCATTTACCAGATCAGAGATATTTTTTTTGGTTACAGTTGCTTTATCCTCCAGAGATTTAAGGATATCTGGTTCAAAAAAAATAGTTGATTGTTTTATTTCTGTTTTCATGTTTCTAAGATTTTTTTTGACTATTTTAATATAAATGAATTTATTTATGTAAAAACAAAAAACTATCTTTTTCGATAACAAAGATTGTCGAAGCAATAAATAATTGCCTCATTGAAAAAAGAGGGGTGGGGGATTCAAAAAACTTTCGGTTTAATAACATAACGATAGCATGAATTTCTACTATTTTATTAATTCTTTAATGTAAATTCGTTTTTTATAAATCAAATAGTTCCTATATTACAGGCGTTAATCTTAATTTGTTGCATTTTAGCAATATTATTAACTATATGTAAATCCAGTCTTTTACAGTTAATTTTCGTGTTACTTCTGATAATATATCCTTCAATTTAGAGTGGGAAAGGAATTCTTTTTTTCCTTTTCAGATAACACAAACCATGTGCTGTTATCCGAAAAATACTAACGGATTCAGAAGACAACCTTTAAGGTAAGTGTGCTTGCTTCAGGTTTGCTCCTGATCATCAACGGTTTATATTCATGAAGACATTTATAAATGAAAACAGATAGTTCAGGTAACAGATACATCGAAAAAGATATGAAAAGTGGTAAAGTTCGGGTAACTTTCATCGAGGATGGTTGGTCAGGAGTTCCGTCGGTAAGGATACAAATACTTGATGAGAATGGACATCTACGACAAGGACCTGAAATCCCCGTAGAAAATATTGGTGAAGCTGTTGGGGCTATTGTTGAGTTGCTTGCAAATAAATCTCCCTGAATAAAAGGAAATGAAATGATGGATGAACAAATTGGAGTTAGCTTAAATAGAGTAAGAGATTGTATCCTGAGAATTAAACAAAGTAAGTTTACTACTGCAGATGTTCTTCGGAAGTACTTGGGACATTTTTCTAGTGATATTGGAACTGAAGCTACTTATTCATTTAATGCACAATTTGGTGCTCTTCTCAAAAGAAATTGTGATTATTTAGGGATTAAAGAATTAGAAAAAAACATCTCCATAGAAGATGATCATGGGCATAAGACTACATCATCTCTGTGGAGTATCTCTACATAAAATCATTCAGAATGACTATGCCTCTGATACAAATCGTTATATTTATTAATTTATCTAAAGGAGCAAAAAAATGAACCGAATTAGTTTGACTTTCTGTGCAACTTTACTATTTATTTTGGTATCTGGATGTTCTAATCATGAGAACAAAGCTGAAACAAAAATTGAAAATAGCCAAGTTGGTGGTAGTATCACGACCACAACAGGGTCAAGTTCATCGAGTCAGTCTACAGACGCAAAAGTTGATGCAACAGTAACAGTACCAATGAAATGATAATGAACATGCATATGAAGTTCATTTACATATTGTTCTTTATTCTTGCTTTATCCGGTTGTGCCAAGAATCCGGTTACAAGTCTCTGTGATTTTTCTGCCACATACCCAGATGAAGTAGTAGCAAGCACAAAAATCAATGGTTCTATTGTTACTGGTAATGTTTCGAGTGAAGTTTTCCTTCCAGAAATGAAATATCTACCTTCTTCTGTAGCAACAACTTCGAAACCATTTATCATGGTTCCTATTCGTAATTCAGTATGTCAAGGACCTTACGGTCCACAGCCTTGTTTCCAGCAAATCAATTTAAATGGAATTTATGGGATTGGAAGGGCAAACGATTTAGATGAAGCCAAAAAAATTGCCATAGAAAACTGTAAAAATGCAGTTCAACATTTCACTGATTATACAGGCATTTGGGCATTAGATAATTCTATGAATTGCGTAATAAGAAAATCTGAAAACTGTTTAGTTAGATAAAATGATTATAAGAAATACATCCTTTATGTTCCTTGTAAAGAGCCTCACAATAAGCTGATTCAGTAGGCAATTCCTGAGGTAAGTGAGCTACTTCAGGAGTTACGGAAATAAATATCTAAAAGGAAAAAGGAGAGAAAAAATGACTACAGAAGGTTATATTCGGGACTTTGGGACGTTACCCTTTAATTATTAAAATTTAAAGAGCTTACTCACTTACAGTAAAAGACAATGTATTGATGTATTGATGTATTGATGGGAGTTCATTCTATGCTTACAGAAACCTCCTTCAATGGATTGAAGATAACGTGTAAATTTAAAAAAAAATTTAGAAGTGCTATCTGTCTTCTTGATTTGTTAGTTATAGATAATATAAATATGATGAAAATAAATGTAATAAAATTCCTTTTATCCATTCAGTTAGGAGTTTATATTTTTATTGTAATTATTTTATTGTTTCATTTAATCTTTACCAAAAATATATTTAATGCCTTTAATTTTTGGTGTGATTTAATTTTACAATTACCTGACTGGGGGATACTTCCTCTTTATGTTCTCCTCTTTGCAATTGTTGTGTGCATGGTGATTGATCTAATTAGATATTTTGGAAAAGAAAATGTAACTATCTCTGGCTCTGATAATAATAATGGGGGTGAAATGAGACTTGAAAATAAAGATTCTTCACCTAAGAGTCTTTCAGGAAGAATAATTAAAAAAGTTTCTGAGTACCTAAATGAAGAAAGCTGTTTTAGTGAAAGAACATCGTTATTAGGACTACATCCTCATGAAAGATTGGTTAAGAGAGTTTTACGTAGGCTAACCCTCAGGTATGCTCAGTTGGATAATTTAGAGAGAGCACGTCGAGACTTGTTTCCTGAGAATGATTTTAAAAAAAACGTAAAAGAGATTTATCCTCAAGGCAATATTTATGGAGAGGAAACTGCTAGTTCATCAACAAAGTTTCCTAATCCAAACTCATCATACAAACTTGCGGTAACCGACTTATTTGTTGAAAAGGCGTTAGCATTCCTTGAGGCAAATTCTAGAAAGTATAAAGTGTTAGGGAGCTTAGCCTATCTCTGTGGTGTGATAGGGATAGTCTTTGCCGTCTTTATTTCCTTTGATTCCATTAATAATAAGAAAACAGAAGAAAATTTTTTTAACAAGACTACAGTTATGGGTGATGTAGAAAGTTACTTTTTCCCAGAAATACCAACTAATGATGAAACTAAAGGCGGGAAGAAAAATAAAAATCTAAATGTAACGGAAATAGGGAAAAGGCTTAAGGAAATTAACGCTGACCAGTTAAGTTTCTTAAAAACAATTGTCTGGTATGATTTTTTCTTAATTTTTGTTAAATATTTTACGTTTTATGGATTTATTGTTATTTTTTCGGTCTGTTCATGGAGGTTTGGAAGGGCAATGTTGGACCAGGCTGAAAGAATTGAAGATAAACGCCATGCACTCCGACAGGGAAGACTTATGATGCATTTAATGGATGATGTCGATTTGAGTGTTTTGGAACAAGCCTTTCAGTGGAATGCTTCCCATGAAAACGCCTTTGGGAATATGGCTACAGATGCAAAAGCTCCTTGGGGTGCAGTATTAAGTGAGACGAATAAGAACCTTTTAGAAATGATGAAATTAATTAAAAAAGATAAATCTGCTTAGGTTATATTATTAAAAAGGGTTCGTTACCCTTAAGAAGCGGATTCAGCAGACAATCCCCTCGGCAAATAAATTTGCCTCAGGTCTTGCTCCTGATCCGCAACGCACTTTTGAACCAACAAGTCCGGGGTGTCGTCCTGATCCGGATGCTGATAAAGGGTGATAAAGGGGTGATAAAGGGGACGCTACCCAATGTCATTTAGTTAAGGTGTAACATGTTGAAATAGTAGGGCATTATAGGGAGTAGAGGTGCTATAATATATCTTCCATTTTGTTAAATTTATTACTCATTATTTAGGAGGCAGTTATGAAGAAACAAGTAAAAAAACTTTTGAAAAATATGGATTTTGGCATGGAGATGGCAAAGCAATATAAAGACCAAACCGATACTCTCTTCTCTTAAAAAAGTTCTCTTTTCCACCTCTTTCAGAAAACGATTTAGTCGTAACGCAAAGTCTTTTTCCCGCAACAGAAAACTGCCTTTTTCTCACCTGTTTCTTTTCCTTTTACGAGCTGGTAAAGGCTCTCTACAAAGAGAGGCAGATAAATTCCTCGATTTTTTTGATTCTGGCGCGACCGTCACAGCCGGGGCGTTAACCCAAGTTCGGCACTTTTTTTAGCGATATTTGTTTAAAAACAATGGTTTAGCTTAAATTAAAGTATAGTTTTCGGCACTACATTTTTTCAGGGCATTATTTACTCCGATTTTGTCCTTTTTGCCGACATAATGGTTCTCAATTTTTTCAATGGGTTATGCTTTATTTTTAAGGCATTATATATTTCCTGTTGCCTTATGGTTGGCTTTGTGCTGGTTCTCAGGCTTATGGTGTCGCCACCTTTTGTATTAAATGTTGTTGTTACCCTGACATGGTTAGACAATATTTCCCTCACGCTGT
>JADGAW010000047.1 GCA_015231815.1 Nitrospinota bacterium | reverse complement strand
CCGAGGTCAACTGAACAGCACCTTCACCTCTTGGTGAAGTCGCTGTTCAGTTGAAAATCCGTTCAAAGCTTCTCCCAGCAACAGTCTCAAGAGTTAATTGGTTTTTATCTCTATTTTTCAGTCAAATAAACGATCCTGAATTATACGGAATTTCTGTTAAAATCATGAGAAGCTGCAACCATGGTAGCTTTTCTTAATGGATAAGGTTCGATATAATGTCTGGAAATTATTTTTTCTTATAACTGTTTAAGGGGAGGAAATATGTTGTTTAAAGTTTCATTTGAAATGCTGCCCCATGTTCATTTTGACAAGGTAAGAGAACTTGCGATGGGCTGGGAAAGAGAAGAGAAGGAAAACGAATTTAACTATAAAGTTAACGGAAAATTCGGATATTATGGCTCGAGAAGCGGCTTTTATGTAATCTCTGCTACAACACCAGACGATTTTTACCCAATGCTTAAATGGTTTCAGGAAATATTTCTCTGGAAAGTTAAGCCAATTCATCAATTAACCAGTTTTTACTCAATGGGCGACTAACAATAGACCAATGAAAAAAATTCTGCTTTTTGTACCAGTTCTGCTCCTTATTCTCACAAACAATTGCTTTGCCGAGTACGTTGCAATAGCTCAGGAGAAAGCAAATATTCGTTCAGGACCAGACAAGAAGTACGATATTACCATGACCCTTGATTATTCAATTTACTACCCTTTAAAAGTCATCGCAAAGAAAAAAGGGTGGATTAAATTTCAGGATTATGAAGGAGACTCTGGCTGGATTGCAGATTTTTTAACCAACAATGAAAAGACAGGTATTGTAAAAGTAAAGGCAAATGTCAGGGACAAAGCAGGAAAAGATGGAAAACAACTATGGCAGGCTCAAAAAGGAGAGACCTTTAAAATCCTGAAAGAAGAACAGGACTGGGTTGAGGTTATTGATATAGCCGGTAATAAAGGCTGGATTTACAAAAGTCTGCTTTGGGGTTTTTAAAGAAGAGAGTTCGAATGTATATAGGTTAGAAAGTTTGAAGAGACTATTCCCCTTATTTATACATGCAACAACCACCAACAAATTTCATAAAAATGATTCGAATCAATTCATTTAATATTAAAATGCTTGCGTTCTCGCAAAAACTCAAGATATATACGTTCCATGTATAGCTGACCACTTTTAACTTTTTACTTCTCACTATTTACTATTTACTTAACTCTTAACTCCGCATTAATCGATGAGGGAATATAACGCAGAAAACATTAAGGTCTTAAAGGGACTTGAACCCGTTAGGCTCAGACCTGGAATGTACATCGGCTCTACCAACTCTGACGGACTTCACCACCTCGCCTGGGAAATTATTGATAACTGTGTTGATGAAGCAATTAACGGTCATTGCAACACCATTACCGTAAAGCTCCTTCCCGATAATTTCATTGAGATTACTGATAACGGACGTGGTATTCCTGTTGATATCTACGATGATAGCGGAAAAACTGCCCTTGAAGTTATTTTCACAACCCTTCATGCAGGCGGGAAGTTTGATGATTCCAACTACAATGTTTCTGGAGGACTTCATGGGGTTGGTTCATCCGTTGTTTGTGCCTTAGCAGAAAGCATTGAGGTAACTTCCTATAAGAACAGTACGAAATGGAGGCAACACTTTTCCAAAGGTGTTCCGGTATCAGAAATTGAAAACTTAGGAGCCACAAGTAAAAGAGGCACACGTGTTAAATTTAAAGCTGACTCCACCATTTTTCCCGACATTAAATTCAACCTCAATAAGATCAGTGATTTTCTTAAAACAAAAGCGTTCCTCAACGCCGGGTTAAAAATAATCATTCAAAGTGGTGAGGAACGATTTGAGTTTCATTATCCGGAAGGCATACACGACTATATAAACCAACTTATTAAAGAAAAGAACAAGCTTCCCCTTAATGAAAACCTTTTCTTTTTCAGTAATGACGCAGAGTTTAAGTTAGAAGCTGCAATTTACTGGTTAAGTGGCTGTGAATCATCCATTTTTTCTTTTGCAAACTCCATTAAAACCATTGATGGGGGAAGCCATGAAAACGGACTAAAATCCGGTGTTGCAAAAGCTGTAAGAAGTTATCTGGAAAGTCATAACCTCGTTCCCAAAAACATAGTAATAGCAAATGAAGATACGAGAAACTGTATGTTAGGAATTGTTTCTGTTTTCCTGAAAGGTCATGTTGAATTTCAGGGTCAGACAAAGAATCGTTTAAACTCAGACATTACCGTAGCGGTAGAAAATAAGGTTCGCTCGGAACTGGAAAATTATCTCAACCATAACGTTGGAATTGGAAAGAAAATAGCCGATCACGTAATAACCGCCGCAAAAGCCAGAATTGCTGCAAGAGAGGCAAAGAGTTCTGTTTTGAGAAAAAAACTCACCTCTCAAAAAATCAACCTGCCGGGAAAACTATCCGATTGTACCTCAAACAAATTTGAGGAAAGCGAACTCTTTATCTGCGAAGGTGATTCAGCGGGAGGTTCAAGTAAGATGGCACGAAACAGGTTCACTCAGGCAATACTTCCTATTCGTGGAAAAATTTTAAATGTTGAAGGGGTTGCTCTTTCAAAAATTGATTCAAATCAGGAAATTCAAAACATTACTTCAGCAATTGGATGTGGTATAGGTAACGGATTTGATATTTCCCGACTCAGGTACGGAAAGGTTATTATCATGACCGATGCCGACGCTGATGGAGCTCATATTTCAATACTTCTGTTAACCTTCTTTTTTCGCTACATGACTCCTTTGGTGGAACATGGACATCTTTATATTGCTCTTCCCCCTCTTTTCCGAATTGACAATAAAAACGTTACCTATTATGCCGGAGACGAAAAAGAAAAAGATAAACTTATGAAGAAGTTAAAAGGAAACATTGAGGTTGGCAGATTTAAAGGACTTGGTGAAATGCCCTCGGAAGATTTAAAGATTACAACAATGGCTCCTGAAACCAGAAGGATTTTAAAAGTATCGGTAAACGATATGTCCTCCAGCGATGAACTCTTCCAAAAACTGATGGGCAACGATGCTTCAAGAAGATACGATTTTATCTCTGAACATGCGGTCTTTGCTAAAGAAAAACTTGATATATAAATAAATACAATAATTATGAACGAAACAACCTTTCTCTATGGTGCCCTTTTAACTGCTTTTATCGGTGCAAGCTTTGTCGGACTTATTTATGGTCTCATGGAATACCTCAATATGTTCAGAACCTTTCCTGTTCAATGCCTTGCTGAGAACCTCTTTGGTTCCTATTCCAAAAAGAATAAGGTAAAGAGTTATATTGTTCTTTTTATATCAGTTTTTATTATTTCCCTCTTATATATTCATTTAATGCAGGGAGCAAAAAACCCTTACATGATGGCTGTTTATGCTTCCATGACAATTTTTGTTGTTCTTTACCCCATTGTTTTTTCCGGTATTTTCCGTAACAATTTCTGGTACAAGCAGCAATCACTTTTTGTTTTTTATATCATCAGCCACTCAATTTACTGGTGGATACTTGTTGTTTTTTATGTCGTAACAGTAAAATGGGGAGCCAGTTAAGCAATAAACTTATTTAAGGAGATACAGCATGAAGGATTTGGTTATTATCGGTGGTGGTCCCGCAGGACTAACAGCAGGAATTTATGGTCTGAGAGCAGGACTGGATATCGTTTTACTTGAATCAATCGGAGTTGGCGGACAAGTTGCCCAGACAGATGAACTGGAAAACTGGCCAGGAGAGCAGTTAATTACTGGTCCGGATTTGGTAAAGAAGTTTGAGGATCATGCAGTCTCCTTTGGATTAAAAATAGAGTTTAAGGAAGTCAGCGGCATTACCAAAAATCAGGGAAGTATTACCGTTCATACCGACAGTGGAGATATAGAAACTCGAACGGTTATTGTTGCATCAGGGGCAAAACCAAGACCACTAGGGGCTCCTGGAGAAAAAGAACTTTCCGGCAAAGGGGTTTCCTATTGTGCAACCTGTGATGGTTTTTTCTACCGGGGAAAAGAAATTGCCGTTATTGGTGGTGGAGATACTGCCGTAAAAGAAGCAATCTACCTTTCTAAAGTTGTGAGTAAAGTACACCTTATTCATCGAAGAGACTCTTTAAGAGCCGAAAAAGCACTTCAGGATAAACTCAACGAAAAAGATAATGTGGAATTTATATGGGATACGGTTTGTGAAGAAATCTGTGGCAATGATACTGATGGAGTAACCCACCTAAGACTAAAAAACATAAAAAACAATCAGGAATCTCAACTGGACATTACCGGAGTGTTTGTTTTCGTAGGTATTAGAGCAATTACCGATTTCATTGAGTGCGAAAAGGAATGGGGATTTATTAAAACCAACGACTTATTGGAAACATCAATCGAAGGTGTTTTTGCTGCGGGTGACTGTCGGGTTTCCCACCTCAGACAAGTTGCTACCGCTGTTGGAGATGGAGCTCTTGCAGCCTCACAGGCAATTGAGTATATTAACTCTGACAAAGGAACACCTATTCCCGAACGAGAGCATTCTTAAAAGACCTTTAAGAGGTTTTAAATAAGATCGTTTATGACTCATGGTCAGACTTTTTTTGTTTGACCATGTTTACCCACCATTTATAAAATTGAAAGTTCTTTGTTAGTTTGAAGAATTTAATTGACTTTTTAGCTCCATGAACGCTTTATCAAGTTCCTCTTCAGATAAATCGTCAATATTTTCCGTCTCAACTTCATCCAAAAGATTTTTGTGGAGTACAGGTTCCTCTGACTTACGAGGCGTTTCTGGTTTTACACTCTTCGTTGCTTTTACGGTTTCTATTGGAGCGACAGGTTTTACACTCGTTACTTTCACAGGTACTACAGGAGCAACAGGTTTTATACTCTTTCGTGGAGTATCCTCATTACAAATATTCTCATTAATGAACTGAAGTAAATCTGAGAACCGGGATAATTGAAAGAGTTCCATAATGGATATAGCTACCCCATATTCCTCTTCAAGAAAATTCGCCATTTGAACTCCCATCAATGAGTCAAAACCAAGATTCACAAGAACGCTGTCATCTTTTATTTCGCTGATGGGGACATCAAGAAGCATTGCAAGGGTTTCCTTTAAATTACCTTCAATCAAGCTTTGAGCAGAAAAAACATCGGTAAGTTCAGGGGAAAAAACTTTTCGCTTAATATGAGTTGACAGCCTTCTTCTAACAAATGATTCTTGTCTTTCCCTGCTTCCCTTGAGTTTTTCCAAAGCAAATTCAGCAATCTGTGAGGTAGTATCAAGCCCAAAAAAATCCTCTTCATTTATGACAATTCCATAATGGTTTCTCAGGTAATCGATAATATGGTGTCCAAGAAAAGAGTCAAAACCATATTTTGCCAAAGGAACATCTTCATGAAATTCATTTTTAGGTAATTTCAAAAGTGTTGAAATAAGGCTCATAAGCTCATCTTTAAGAATATCCTGCTCAGATAATCCTTCTGCAACATCTGGGGTAGTAAGCGTCTCACTGAAGGTTGATTCATTTTCTGTAGCAATAGCAGGAGAAACAACATCTTGAGTCACTGGAGCTTTTTCTGCTTCTGTTACAACACTTTCTTCTGCTTTAGCGACAGGAGCTTCTTCAACTTTATTAACTGCAGAAACTTCTTCTGCTTCTGTTACAACACTTTCTTCTGCTTTCGTAACAGGAGTCTCCAAAGGTTGAACTTCTGAAGGCTGCTCTGATAACCAAAAACGTTGTTTTGCAAAGGGATAAACAGGAAGTGATATCTTCACAGCATCATGATGAATTCTATCCCATGGAATATCCATTCCTTCACACCACAATGAAGCAAGTTTTTTATAATCCCGACTTTTCATTATGGCTTCTAATACCAATTGACCTGATTCTCCCTCCAATAGACTATAGTTTTTTCCTGCATTTTTTTCAGGAACATCTCTAAAAATTCGTTGATCATCTCCACAATTATCCGGGTTCTTGAGGAATTCATCTAGAGCTTCAAGGAGTTCCTGTTTATTATGAGCAATAATTACGAGGCGTTTTTCCAATGGAATTCTTCCCACCTGTAACGTATAGGCAATATTTTCAAGGGTTTTATTTTCTTTTTCCCCAGTCATTTCTTCCTGAAGTGAAGTGAGAATAAAGGTTTTTAATTGTTCAACATACTCCTGAAGAACAGGTAGATTCTTTGCTGAAAGCGGTATAAGTTTCGGACTACTATTATCTTCCTCAAAGTTTTTGATACCCTCAAATCCATCGACAACCACACAGCAATTTGCACCGCCAATTCCAAAATTATTAATAAGAGCTCTTCGAGTTTTCCCCTCTTCTTTAACCCAATATCGTGCTCCGGTATTAATGTAAAAAGGCGAATTATTGAGTTCAAGTTCCGGGTTAACCTGCTCACAGTTTATAACTGGTGGAATTGTTTTATGTTGTAAAGAGAGTAAGGTTTTGATAAAAGCAACAATACCTGAACTTGCATATAAATGCCCGACATTAGCTTTAACAGAGCCCAATGCGCAAAAACCTGTCATTTTTGTATCTTCTGCAAAAACCTCTTTGAGTCCTTTAAGTTCATGAACATCCCCCGATTTATAGCTACTTCCGTTGACTTCAATATAGTTGATGGTTTCAAAACTGATATTTCTTTTTGCAAGGACTTTCTTTTCCAGTTTTTTTTGCATTTCAATATCGGGTAACAGCATATTTCCGGTATTTTTTCCCTGATTCATACCACTGCTTTTAATAACACCATAGATGTTATCTTTATCTTTTATAGCTTTTTCAAGAGATTTAAGAAGAACAACACCAACTCCTTCTCCTGAAACCACTCCGTCGGCTGATGTATCAAAAAGCTTATTTTTTCCCGTGGGAGAAATTAAAAGAGAGTCTTGTCCTGTTACACAAAGTTCAGGAGAAGTAATTAAAAAAGAACTTCCGGCAACTGCGATATCACACTCACCGTTTATTATGCTTTGACATCCAAGATGAACTGCAGAAAGAGATGAAGAAGCATTTGCCTCAAGAGAAACAGAAGTCACACTAGCATTGAGCAAAGTAGAAAGTCTGGCTCCAATATCCGTTAAGATATTTCCCTGAATTGGAAATTGACCTTCTTTCGATAAACCTTCTGCGTAATTATTTTTCCCAACCCCAACATAGACATTACATTCGGTATTTTTCAGACTGGAAGATGAGTAACCTGCATTTTCAAAGGCTTTCCATATTTCTTCCAACAACAATCGTTGTTGTGGATCCATTAATTCAGCTTCTCGTGGAGAAATATTAAAAAACAGAGGGTCAAATTCATCAATATTATTCATTAACCCGGCAAAAACCTTTTGTTTTTTGTTTTCCCCTGAAACATTCAAAACACCCCTGCTCTTCCACCTTTCATCTTCAACAAACCCCGTTGAATCGATACCATCTAACAAGTTATTCCAGAATTGTTCAAGATTATCAGCACCAGGAAAACGACCAGACATACCAATTACTGCAATATCTCCTGTCTCCACTTTATTTACAACTGCTGGTTCTTCAATAATTTCAGGAGAATCTTTTTCAACAGCAATTTGCTCTTCTGTTTCTGGAATTTCTTTTTGATAAAGTGAAAGGGGAACTTTCTTATAGTTTTTATTTTCGTTAAACTTTCTCCAATTAATTGAAATTCCGTAAGCCCACAGCAAAGCAATATCCTTTAAAGGTTTATTCTCTTCAACCTCCATAACTTCTTTACTCTTTTTATTTCCAATAGCTGAACCGGAAATTAAAATTTGCTCAACAGCTTTTCCATCAAGAAAGTTAGTGAGGGCTTCCAGAAGTTCTTCTTTTGACTTTACAACAATTGCCACACGTTCCTTAAGGTCTTTATCTGCAGACTGAAGTGTTAAGGATAAATCATACAGGGTAAAATTGTATGCATCCTCATATTGAATACTGTTAAACAGAAACTCTCTGAATTCAATAAGGGAATTACGTAAACTTTCTGTATCAGAAGCTGAGAAGATAAAGAGTCTCTCTTTTTTGTCCGACGTTTCTTCTGCAGTGGGCAAAGGAGTTGGCTCTTTCTTTTCTTCCTCCGGGATTTTGATATCAATAACAGCACAAAGTTCATCACGATGGGATTCAAGAAAATATTCGGTTAATTTTTCCAAGGTTGAATACTCTCTTAGAAGGTTTTCCGGCAATGATTTGAAGTAAATTCCCAAAACACAAAAATAGTTTTCTTTGGTAATTGAATCAAACCCATATTCTGTAAATTCTTCCCAGGGGTTTATTTGATCTGGGTTTGTTTTAATAACTTTTGCAATTAAGCTTTTGAGAAACCTCTCTGTTTTCCAGTGCAGTTCAGGTTCTTTAATACCTTTTCTGCTTAACATTGTTTTTTCAGGCGGCTTAAGGAATGCGATTATGTGTTCCCTTTCTCCGTAGAGAACAAGGGATTGTGACACCTTTGAAACAATTAGATTCTCCCATGCTGCAAGTCCTTCACTGGAAGGCATTACGGGCAGTTGATAGTCACTGGAAAGGATCTGCTTAAATGGGTCAACCCTGTTGAATTTATCCCATAAGGGCCACGTTATAGAAAGAGAGACTCCCGAACGTTTCTCCATCATTCTCATATCTTTTCTCATCTGGGCAAAATTGTCCTGAAAAGATGAAATAAAGGCATTAACAAGGGCTTCCTTATCTCCGTTTACAGACATATAGGAAGAAAAAAGCACGAAAAAGTCAAGGTTTTCCTCTTTTGTTAATTCATCAAGATGTAAGGCTCCTAATAATGTTGATTCAACACGCTCCTTAAAATTTTCAAGCATTTTCCCCGATGCTCTGCTCCTTCCAATTTCCATCGGTATGGAAAAAACACCATTAATTTCATCAAAACAAAGCTTAATGTTCATTATGAGCTTAGAGGTTTCGTATTTACCCCTTAAGTCGGCAGAAAAAAAGCGAGCTTCTGTCCCTTTCTCTTTTAATTGCTCAATAAGTTCTGAAATTTCTGGAGTAACTGCATCATCGCCAATAAGAGCAATTTTAGCCTTAGCCTTTTCTGCAATGTACAGAGCAAAATTATTGGCAAGTTCACTTCCAGCTCCGGTAATAACATAAACACCGGAGTCTTTAAATGACAGGTTATTTGATTCTCCATTATCAAGATAGAAAGTTGATTGAGGATTAAACTCCTGAAATCTTTTTACAAATCTTTTTTCCAGAGCATAACGAACTTCCACGTCATAAAGGTCGATATCCAAAAGTTCATTAAACAAAAGACTAATACCAACTTTCCTCAGATTACCTCCTTCAATAAATGTTGAGGGAAGTTCAATTGATTTATGCAAAAAACCAGGATTTGTTTTTCTTATTAATTTAAAAACAGATGCAAGGGATGCAAATTGTGGCTGGTCTGGTTGCTGTCGGCTCTCAACATTTTCATTTAAAAAGAGATATAAAAGTGAAGGAAGTGCAATTCCAAAAATTGTTTGATAAGCCTGATTGAGAAGAAGCGTGGAATATGCCCCTTTTTTCAGGTGAAAGTTAAGGTCATCTGGTGCCGGCATAAACTTGCCCCTTGACCAAGCATGAATCGTTGTTTCAGGAACAACTCCCATCTTTTTAATGGAATTAAGGAGTTTATGATAATCTTCAAGATTCTCAGGATTAATTTCATAAACGTTGTGTCCGAGTTCCTTATAGTCGGTACCAATTAAAACCACAAAAAGTTGTTTACTTAAAATATGGTTATGCCACCGCTTTTCAATTTCCTTCTTAATTTCCAGATTTTCGTCAAAGAGAAGCATTGATTCCGGTAGAACATCAGGTTCTTTTACCTTTTCAATATCAATAACAGAGGGTAACTCTGCAGTTTCCCATATTGGCTTATAGTAAACAGTCTCAAAGTTATTATTTTTTCCCTGTTGAATACGTGGTCTGGATGGAATATTTTTCTTCTCCTCAATTGCAGGAGCAATCCAGCACCTTTTTGCTTCAAACGGATAAACAGGCATTGATAGCGTTTGACGACCAGAACCTAAAAAGAGGTTTTCCCAGTCAATCTGCTCCCCTTTTAAATAAATATCAGATAAATCCATGAAGTCCTTGGTATATTGCTTTGCTTCATGATTCTTGCTCATGAGTTTCTCAAATTTTTTCCTATTATTGTCCTGCTCACTACTTTCTTGAAGAGATTCCAGTTCTTCTCCCTCCTTTCCATCATTAAAGAAATATCCAACAGGAACTTTCCCTAGATTGAGAAGTCGGACTTTATCGCAAAGATCATCAATATTTTTCACAACCATTACGGCACGATAGGCGAAATGTTTTCTTCCTGTAAGTAACGTATAAGAAATATCGCCAATATCATGTTGGAGTTTATTTGTTTCAAGCCATCTCTCCAAATGAATCCACTGCTGAGCAAGAGCAGTAGGAGTTTGAGCAGATAAAGCAATAATATTGAGGGGAAACTTCTTTTTTTCTTCTTTTTGGTGAAAAATTTCCTCTTCAAGAAGAACGTGAGCATTACCTCCATGTTCGTTGAATGAACTCACGGCACATATTCTTTTTTCTCCTTTTGGAGGGTTCCAATCTGCTAATTCACTGTTTACATAAAAGGGGCTTTTAGAAAATTGAATCTTTTTATTTTCATTTTTATAATGAAGTGACGGCGGAATTTTCTTGTATTTTAATGATAAAAGTGCCTTAACAATAGCTGCAAACCCTGAAACAGAAGCTGAGTAGCCAATATTGGTTTTTACGGAACCTATTGGACAAAACTGCTTTTTATCGGTAAATTTTTCAAAGGTGGAACTCAAAGCTTCAATTTCAGTGGCATCATTGAGTTTTATTCCTAAACCGTTAGCTTCTACATAACTGATTGAAGATGGGTTTATCCCTGCTTTTTCATAAACTTCCAATGCCAACCTAGACTGGGAAAGCATATCACCCCCCATTTTTCCAACACCGATGTTTCCCTGATTTATTCCAATACCTTTAATCACGCCATAGACATGGTCACAATCTCTTCTGGCAGCCTCTAAAGATTTTAAAACTATTGCAACAGTACATTCACCAGGAACAATTCCGTTTGCTTTATTATCAAAAGCTCTACAATGAGAATCTGGGGAACACTTATCATCGAACATTTCAGATATACCTTCAGGACTTGTTCTGATAAAAGAACCCCCTGCAACAACAATATCACTTTCTCCATTTTGTATATTCTGACATCCAAGCTGAATTGCTGTTAAAGAAGATGACTTTCCGGAATTGAGAACTGTAGAGGTTATTTCCTTTAGAGGAAGAAACAGAGAACTTCCCTCGGGTTCCAGTGGATTTACTTTATTTTGACTCCCCAATTTTTGAATGCGACGGTCATAATCGCCATTATCTATCTCGCAAAATAATGTTCCCTTAAATCGGGAAGACTTCTTACCAACATAAGCTGCATCTTCTAATGCCTTCCAGCTCTCCTCAAGAAAAACCCTTAACTGTGGGTCAGTAAGAAGAGAACTTTCTTCAGGTATATTGAAAAAATTAAAATCAAAGTTTTCTATTCCATCCAGAAACCCGCCTTTGAGTTCATTGATTTTCCCTGAAACGTTATCGAACCGGCTTTTTGGAACATTTGAGAAGGATTCTTTTCCTTCACATAGGTTTTTCCAAAACTCTTCA
>JADGAW010000046.1 GCA_015231815.1 Nitrospinota bacterium | reverse complement strand
TATTTTTAAAGCTGACGTAAAAAAGGAAGAAGAGGAAGTAAGAGAACCCGTTGAAATAGATCACCAAGAAGAAAAGGAGCAGAAAGAAACTTTGCCTGCAGAAATTGCTTCCCGGAAAATAATGGAACAGGAAGGAAATTTAGCTGCAGAAGATAAAACTCAAGAGAAAGAACAGAATAAAGATGTTTCTTCTGTTGCAGCAAAACCACTTTTTCCCTCTTGGCTCATTGTTTTCATTCTTATTGCTGTTGTTATCGTTATCTTTTTTAGAAAGCCAAAGAAAAACGAAACTATAAAAAACTCTGATGAAAAAGTTGATGATAAAGGTGATGAGCCAATTATTTCCGATGAATTAAAAACAGAACTTGATACATTAAAAGGTGAAGAGCTCATGAAAAGGCTCAAACAGTTAGACGGATTTCAGCAAAAAGCCCTTGAGGAAAGTGATGAGTATTTCAGGCTGTTACTGAAAAAAATCAGAGAAGAAATTAATCTGGATATTTCAATGCAACTTAATTACGATGAAAAGAGGTTAGGTTTTCGCCATGAAATACCTTCTGATTTTCCCCTTTCATACTCCTTTACTTCTGCTAGTTTGACCATAAAAGGTAAAGTGACAAATATTGGGGAAAAAGGGTGTGGGCTGGATATTACCTCACAAACAGAAGAAGGAAATATTAGAGCCGGGTTAACTGGTGAATTGACGTTGAACTTTAAAGAAAACACCATTCTAATACAAAACCTTTTGATTATATTCTTTGATGAGCAAAGAAAGAACTGTGGATTGTCGATGGAACCTTTAAAAAGATATCCCGATGCAAGACTTTTATGGCTAGAAACCTATGGAAATATTGTTCAGGAGTTAAAACGCTTTAAGTGATTTTGAGCAATAAAGCTCTGTTATCACTCTATAGAAGGGGGTTGTAAGGAGATTTTACCTCAGTATTTACCAAGAATGAACTGCTTTTTATTTCATGTTTTTTAGCTGGTATGCATATTGCTCTATGCGAGTGTCAAAAATATGAAATTTAAGGAGAAAACCTATGAATGAAGATAACAAACTCTATCAAGAACTTGACCAAAGAGCAGAAACAACCTTTAAAAAGAGGGTGGATACTTTCGTCGCCCTAGAAGTTCTTTTTAATTCTTATCAGGAAGGAATTGGGGCAATTCAGAGATTAAGAAATAATACCGACAGTAAAATCAGAGAATTCTCAGAAGGAAAGATTGATGCCTTCAATAAAATCAAAAAAGTTGTTCACAATATTGAGGTTTACGAAAAAAACAAACATAAAATTTACCGGAAACTAACTGCACTTAACAGTCGTAAAGATGCTTTAGCAGAAATATATAAAACCTTGATCAAAGGTGGTATTCCCCAAAAGAACGAACTGGAAAAGCCCATGTTTACAGGCTACCTGAGACTTTATGAGGAGGTTTTTGAACCAATATTAACTGCTTCAAATGAAGATATTAGTTTAATGTTTTCCCGTAAAGATGATTATGTCAACGGAATTAATTTATTTTTTAGCAGACTTCAGGAAGATATCGGAGATATTGATGCAGAAATAAAACGTCTTCTGAAAATTGAAAGTGATGTTGAAAATAAACTGAGAAACAGTAAATCCCACCAGAACAAACTTCAAAAAAATTATGCAATTTACACTGATCAGATTAAAAACACGAAGATGAAGCTTGGTGTTATTCTGAAAGATGAAAGAGTGTTGCTCTCAGACTATGAACATGTTCTTAAAAGTTGCGAGGATATAACCCAGTCTGATGAGCGAATGACAGAAAGGTTAAAGGATGCATTAAAAATTACTGGTGATGTCAATATTTCTTCATGCTCTTTTGAAGTTGTTGATGAAGTTCATGATCCAAACTTAGATAAAGATGCAGAAAATATTGAAAACAGTTCAATAATGGCTGCTAGCATGGAATCAACTGATGGAGAAGTTGACGGAATTGAAGATGAAAAATTTAATGGAGAAACTGAAGCAGCAATTGATGATGCAATAGATTTTGCTTCGGAAAAAATGAGCTCTAATGAATCTGATGAATCTGATGAAAAGACGTTTGCAAAAGATGAGAAGAAAGAGGAATCTGGTCAGGGGATGGATCTTATAAACAAAATAAAAAATGCAATTAAAGATGAGGTTGACTCTGAAAATGAAATGGCTGTCAAAAAAGCAAATGCTGGAGAAAAGAATGATGAAGAAACTGAGGTAGCAGAAACAGAATCTCAGGAAGATGAAGAGGGTTTGCCAGAGTTTTCCCTTGATGAAGAACATCAAGAAGAAGAGGTATCGGAAGCAATATCAGAAGAGAATGAAGAATTCTTAGCAGAATTTTCCCTCGACGAAGAACATGAAGAAGAAGAGGTAACAGAAGCAGCATCTCAGGAAGAAGGTAATGACAACGAAGATACAAACACCAAAGGAGCTAAAAGAACTGGTGAAAAGAAAAAAAAGAAATCAAGTGATGAAAGTATCCTTTCTCCAGCAAAAAATATAGAAGAGAGTGACGAAGAAGAGAGTAATGAGAACAGAGATTCCATTTTGTCAACAGCCAAAGAAGGTAAAGAAGAGAAAAAAAAGAAGGATATTGAAGATATAATTACGAACGAGCCAAAGGCAATGCTCAATGATGAAAGTTTTCTCCTTGATTTATCAGAAACGTTACAGTAATGCTTATCCTGAAAATAGTTGGAAATACCTGTTCTTGTAATTTCAAATTTCATGAGAACATAGTGAAGGAAAATGTATCAAAAAAACGGTAAAGTCATTACCCCATTCCACGAGCAAAACTCAATATTTGTAACAAGGTTTTTACCTTGTTACACTTTTTAAGAATTATTCCAGTATAGGTCTAAAGTCCCCTGTCCAGTTCATGTAAGGTAAAAAATGTTTACCTTATCTCTTCTCGAAGAGAATCCCTTTCAAAACATTAATTTTTATTTTAATTTCTCAACGATGTTGGAGGTATAATATCTTCCATTACTCAGTTTGTGCTACGGAAGTGTGGTGAAAATCCACCGCTGACCAGCAGCTGTAAGAGGATACGAAATCCATATGCCACTTTTCTCAAAAAGAAAGGGAAGGCGGATAGTAGGTTATGCCTCAAGCCAGAAAACGTAAACAAACATTTTATTAACTCTCTTGGAAAGGAGGACGAGTAACCATTCTTGTTGTATTCATCGTAATTTACCCTATTCTTAAATTAACTCATATTGAAGGAGTATCTCAATGAATAAAGAAGTAAGCAATAAATCTGTTAACAGCGTTTTATTACCAACCCTTTTGGTTGTTGGCGTGGCATTTCTCGTGACTGCAGTTGTTTTTGGTGCTGATTCGGTAATTCCTGGAGTGCATGATGCATTTCATGATTTCAGGCACTCAGTTGGTATTACCTGTCATTAATATCATGGCAGGAACAATTGAATTACAACGAGGAATTATTACAGGTGTTATTGCAGGAGCCATATGGGGCATTTTTACCCTATGTATTTCCTCAATAACCCAACTTCTTGAGTTCGATTTTTCTTTTTTTAACGGAATTGTTACTTTTAGTGTTGCCGGAATGGGGCTTGGGCTTGTGGCCGGAGCTCTTTATTCGGTTATAAGAAATTACCTCCCTTTTCAGAATGAAATTCTTAAGGGAGGTTTTCTTTCAACCGCCATATGGTTAATCTTTTTTGTTTGCAGCTTGATACTGAGCGGCACTTCACCAGAAAGATACCATTTTCATAATGAACAAAGCTTACAGGGTCTAATTCTCAGTGTTTTTTTGGGTGTATTCATTGGTTTACTGTGGAAAAGTGATAAAATACGCCAATTAATCAATACTATTAACCTGTAACAGGGACTTTTTATGAAGAAATTAATTGGGTTATTTTCAGCGTTATTCCTTTTGGGGTTGTCATCTGTTTCGCATGCAAGTGATATAACTGAGATGCAGAAGGAAATTCAGGAATTAAAGTCTCTCTTAAAAAATGAAATTGGTAAAAGAAAAGCTCTTGAAAGCAAGGTAAACCATATTGAAGGAAGAAGTGAAGAACTCTCAAATGTTGATGAGAAGAGTTCTCCAATTCTTGATATAAGAAATGAAAATAATCCTCTGAGTTTCAGTGGTGGTGTTACAGGGGTTGTTCAGGGAACAAATGGTAATTTTTCCAGAGTTAATGGAACAACAGACAGGTCTGCATTTGCGTTTACATTTGATCTTTCTGTTAACGCAAGACTTGCTGAAAATCATCGTTTCTTTGTTAACTTAGAAGGTGGACAAGGTGACAATATAAACGATATTGTCGGGGGTGTGGGTGCAGTTTCCTCTCCAAACTACGATCCTTACAACACAACTGCTGGCTCACTTACAAATGTTACTATTTCAGGAGCCTATTGGGTCGGTACCTTTTTTGATGAAAAACTTACCGTTACTGCAGGTAAATTAGATTCAAATGGTTTTTTCGATGAGAACGCCTATGCCAATGATGAAACAGCTCAGTTTCTAACAGCAATGTTTGTTCGCTCGTATGGTTCTATCTTTCAGGAGGTAAATAACTATTATTCTCCAGGAATTGGCGTTCAGTTAGCCTTAAATGATTATATTGAACTCTCCGGTGTTGTTGCAGCGAACTCTTTTGGAGACTTGATGAACAATTTAATGAGTGTTGCTCAAATTAATTTTAAACCTCATCTTTTTGGTCATGATGGAAATTACCGAGTTTATATTAGTCAGGATAACAGAAGTGGTCAGATAAATATTGCAAACGGACGCTCTACAGAACATACTGGTATTGGGGTAAGTGCGGATCAGGAGTTGCTTAATGGGGTAGGAGTTTTTGGTCGGTACGCCCGAGCAGAAAAAGGAGTTAATACCGGAGGAACAAACGTTGAAATTCTCTGGATGGCAGGTATTGATTTTAATGGTTTACTTTGGGGAAGAGACGGCGATAATGTTGGTATAGCGTATGGTACATTGAATTTTAATAACAAGCTTGCCGGAAATCAAAAGAACGAAAAACACTTTGAGGTTTATTACAACTATGAAGTGTTTCCACAAATTCATTTAACACCAAATTACCAGTATATTAACTATGTTACTGCTGATGGTGGTGCAACCTACAGAAATGTCTCGGTTTTTGGTATGCGGGGACAATTCGATTTCTAAAACCGAGGGCTTTATGTGAGAGATACCTCTCTTGCACGTAATGAGTTTCCTTGTTTTTTTTTCATGACACCTCATTTATCTTTCAACAAAGAGCTTTACCATGAAATCTCTGCGCTCAGTGCAGAAACTTCTTGGTAAAAGTAATTGCTCTGTTAACCTTTATTCTTAAATATTGTATGAAAAAAGGACTCATTGTTCTCCACACGGGGAACGGAAAAGGAAAAACAACTGCTGCGCTTGGAATTATCCTGAGATCTGTGGGGCATAACCTAAAGGTCTGTATGGTTCAATTCATAAAAGGAAACTGGAAAACAGGGGAGATTGAAGCTTTGAAATCCTTTGAGAATAAAGTAAAGGTGTATGTTTCTGGAAAAGGTTTTACGTGGGAATCAAAAAATATTGAGGAAGATATTGAAGCTGCTCAGGATGCATGGAACCTTGCAAAAACGGTAATAGATTCGGGGAAATATAACCTTGTGGTGCTTGATGAATTGACCTATTTAATTAAATATAATTTTGTCAAAGAGGAAGATATTCTTGACGCATTAAACAATAAACCCAAAGATTTGCACATTGTTATTACTGGAAGAAACGCTTCTGAAAAACTTATTGAAGTTGCTGATTTGGTATCGGAGGTAAATGTTCTCAAACATCCCTATAAGGAGGGCATAAAAGCCCAAAAAGGCATTGAGTTTTGATAGTTTTTTAACAAAAAAAGGCGTTTTAATAATCAAAAGAGTGCTGTCTGATAAAGAAGCAGTGAAGTTCATACCTTTTTTGAACTCACAAAATACTTCTGACAGCCGGCTTTTAATTATTAAAACGCCTTGTTTTTACTAAGCTTTTACAGCAGATGATACTTTAACAATTTTTCCTGCCTTGATACAACGGGTACACACTCTCATTCTTTTAACTGTTTTTCCGTTGTTTACTACTACTCTAACTTTTTGGATGTTGGGCATCCATCGTCTTCGTAATTTATTATGAGCGTGACTCACATTATTGCCTGACATCGGCTTTTTATCACACACTTCGCACTTCCAAGCCATTTTCCACCTCTAAGAATCAGTTTTAAAAGGCGAGTATTTTACCATTTAATTCTTTAAAACAAAAAGATTATTTAGAGAAGAGCTATAATATTCCACTTTTATTGCCTCTTTACCTTTAAATTTGCTTCAGCTTCATCTTTTATACAATGCTAAAGAAACAAACAGTCTCTGTCGTAACCTTTGGATGTCAGATGAACGAGTATGATTCATCTAAAATTAAAGGTATTCTGAAAAACCATAACTTTCCCATAATAGAAGATTATAAAAAGGCTGATGTAATTCTTATCAATACCTGTGCTGTGAGGGAAAAATCAGAGCATAAGGTCTTTTCTCTTATTGGAAGACTCCTTTTGATAAAAAAGAAAAGAAATTTGGTTATAGGTGTAGGGGGCTGTTCAGCAGAAGTTTCAAAAGATTACCTTTTAAAACATTTTCCTGCTCTTGATATTATTTTTACCCCGGAAAATTACCCCAAAATTGCACAGTTTGTTGAAAATGCTCTTAAAGGTCAAAGATCCATTCATGAAATAATTGAAGATAATGAAGAGGTCGTTGTCGAATCGATGTTTGAGGAATGTGGAGCTTCAGCCTGTATTTCCATTATGAAGGGGTGTGATAATAACTGTGCCTATTGTATAGTACCTCAAGCTCGTGGAGCTGAGATAAGCAGAAGACCGGAAACAATATTTAAGGAAATAGAACTTGCTCTCAAAAGCGGTGTTAAGGAAATTATACTCTTAGGGCAAAATGTAAATTCATATCAATTCAAGGATATAACCTTTCCTCAATTATTGGATGAAGTTGCAAAGATAGATGGAATAAAACGCTTACGGTTTGTTACTTCACACCCAAAAGATGTTTCCGATGAATTAATTCATGTCATTAAACAAAACCGAAATATTTGTAGAAACATTCATTTGCCTGTGCAGTCGGGGTCTGATGCAACCCTCAAAAGAATGAACCGGGGCTACACCTACGGACACTATCGGGAAATTATCAGCAAATTTAAGGCTGCAATACCGGAAATAACTTTCTCAACTGACATGATTGTTGGGTTTCCTCAGGAAACTGAAGAAGACTTTGAAAAAACCTTTCAAGCGGTTAAGGACATTAATTTTGAGGGAATTTATTTGTTTAAATATTCCGTTCGTCAGGGAACTGATGCCGAAAAAATGGACGATGATGTTACGCCGAAAGAAAAGCAGCGGCGTTTTGATTTAATACTCAATTATCAGCGGGAGATGGTGCTTAAAAAGAACAAATCGCTGGAGGGAAAAATCGTGAATGTTTTAGTTACTGATTTTTCAAAAAAAGACAAGCATAAGCTTTGTGGAAGAACAGAAAACAGTAAGGCAGTAAACTTTAATTCCAATGGTGAGGTAAATATTAATGATGTCGTTGATGTCAGGATTCTCGCTGGATTTCCCAACTCTCTGGAAGGTGAAATAGTGAAAAATAATTAAGGAGAAGATTTGTTATTGGAATAATTCTTCCTTTTAAATGGAGATTTACATTAGACTTTCAACCGTAACTTTGATAAAATACCGCTCCTTTTTGTATGGGCCGTTAGCTCAGCTGGTAGAGCACCGCCCTTTTAAGGCGATGGTCGATGGTTCGAATCCATCACGGCTCACCATACATTAAGCGTCTTCAGCAATTTCCTTCTACTATTTCAATAATCCATAATGGTAAGCACCCTCAATCACGCCACTGGTATAGTTGCCATTGAGCCCTTTAAAGTTGCCCTGTGCAAAATATGCTTTTATTTCTGGTGAATGGGTAATTGCTTTTTTTACGTTTGCCACAAGCTGTTCATCGGCATTTTTTACTAAAACACCACAAAACCCTGCAGTCAGCGGAAAAATATCGTTGCCGCTATCTCCACAAAACACCACTTCCTGTTTTGGTGTATTATGGGCTTCGGCAACATATTCCAAAGCAGTTTGCTTAGTGGCACTGGCAGGCTGAACATCTAACAGTCCATTGCCGTTCAGGGAGTCGAAGCTGTAAATCAAAACCTCATCCAAGGTTCCCTTGATTTTTTCCTCGACCTGTTTAAGCAGCTCATCCTTTCTAGTATGATCGACATAATAGCTTTGCTTGAATTGGTTCAAATGTTCCTTCTCCTGTTCTCTTATTCCATCTATTCCAGAAAGGGCTTTCTGCACCACTTTGGCGTCCCACCTTGGACTTTCACGCTGGACATGAGCCACCCACCCTTCATCAAATGTCCATTTGCCATTCTCGTATTTTCGTATGGATGTCCCCACGTCGCCACAAAGAATGTCTGGAAAGCGAACCTGATATTGTTTTATCGCTTTTTCCGTTAAGTCCAGATTACGTCCCGTCACATAAACTACCAGAATATTTTGTTCTTTGGTTAAGGAATTAAACATCTTAATTGCATTGTCATCAGCCTCCCATTCCCCGTTGGGAAGCAAGGTTCTATCCAGATCAGTTGCAAGGATTTTCATAAGTGTTCTCCATAGGGTTAATAAAATTATGGTTCAAAAAGCTCTTCGGTTTCAGGCAAAACTCATTGGGTTATTATCTTTCCCTTCTTCTTTTCGGTCAATTGTAAAGCGATAGTCCCGTAAGTTGGCCTTAAGCCTGACATGAGTTTCACCGTTTCTCCAGGTAGCTTCAAGCAGGTGTGTCTCAGGAGTTTTGATTTCCAGCTCACCGTTAAATGCGGAAGAGGTGTTGCGTAAGTGCATGAGCCGTAGTTGATATTTAACAATCAACTTTTTCAGTCCATTCTCTATATCACCTTCGGTTAACGTTGTACGGTTAATTTCTTTATGCCCCCCTGTTCCTCCATGGTCAGCGGCAGCATAATCATTTGTTCCGGCAAAAAGATCCAGATACCATACCTGCGGGATTCCCGGCATGAATATCTGAATCGCCCGTGCAAGCAGCATCTTTTGCTCGTCTTCCCCCAAAGCACTAAAAAAGGTTGCATTCACTTGATAGTAGGAAATTTTCTTGCCGTCAGGTCCAAATAAGTTTTTCACCCTGCCTCCCCGGCTTAGAATACATTCAATGACTTCATTTATCTCATCATCGCTCAACAAACCTTCATTGTTGTTTCCTTCCTGCCCACTCCCCTTAAGGTCGAGAACAGGAATGCCATCATGGCTTCCGAGCATATTAACCGTTTTGATTCCCTTTTTTTGGAGGTCATTGACCCAGCGGGCAATCCTTGAAGCATCGCCTTTCTCCAATGCATGGATAACCAGACCTGGAAAGAAGAAATCATAGATAGGAAACCCTTCCCCGGCAACTTCTTCATGAAGTCCGGTCCCATATTCAGAATGAATTTCCGGCAATAAAAGAATATCGTATTGTCCGGCAATGCTTTTCAGTTGCGATAAATAATCCCATGTTCCCGGCTTATTGAAAAAATTGCTTTTTCCGGGTTCCTTATGCAGATAAGCAAAAGCGTCGAGCCGTACTATCCTACAACCATAATGTCGTAGTTTTTTGAAGGTGTCCCGATAAAAATCCCATACCCCTTCTGACTTTGCATTGAGATCCATCTGCCCCAAATATTTACGACGCTGTTTTACTCTGTCGAGTACCGCTTCTTTATAGCTGGTATTGGCTTCCAAATCAATTTCATTGATATCTTTCTTATTGGCAATCGCCGAGTTGACGATATAGGCAATGTTTTCCGCCTGTTCTTGAGTTAACCCTTTGATGCCGGCTAAATCTTCAATATCTATTTCTTCGTATGTGATTTCCTGATAAAAGGTGTTCCAATAGGGTCGTTCCGAACCATCTGGAAACTGAACTTTCAGTATAGGCAAGCCAGGCTTTCTCATAAAAAGTTGGTTTAAATACTTCTCATCCGGGATTACAATACCATTTTCGTCCTTTTTTCCATAAGGTTCCCAAAACTCATTCCAATCGATAAAGAAGTCTTTGTATTCTGAGAAGTCCCCATGTTTTAACATATCCTGAAATTGAGGGGATCCCACTGACAGATGATTTAAGACCAGATCAAACTTCAGCATGATTTTCTGTCTATGTAAATCTTTTACATCCTTTTCTGTGACCAGTTCCTTATTGATGTCGTAGTCAATAATGGAAAAACCACGATCCAAGTCGCTGTTGAAAAAGGTGGGCAGAATGTAAAACAAAGAAAAGACGTTATGGAACTCCGGTCTTTTCAGCATTGATACAGTATCGGCTAAATTTCTTCCAATACTGTCGGGGTAGGCGTTCAACATGACGCCATTAGGCAGTTCATTCGTTTCGTGCACAACTTTTTCCATCATATTCTCTCTCCTCACATAAGGGGTAAGTCTTATTAAGTCTGAGTACTTATGTCTTAATGGGTTAAAATCCAAGCTTTGTACAAAGGTTACCTTTGTCTTCTAGGTAAAAATGCCGTCTTTAGTAAAAAGATTTTAACACCCTGACATTGTATATGTGTTTAATGGGAAGAATTACCGTCTTTTGCAATCTTTTTTCTCACAATTGTAAGTGCTGAAGTGACTATAATACCCAGATTGACAACCATCAACGGTTCGATTAAGAAACGAAACCTGGCATTTTCTCCTGCTTCAAAGAGTATAGAAACAAGCGTAACATAGAGAAGGTTAAAGAAAAGATACAAGAGGGGGATGGTGCCGCTTTTTTCGAGATCACCTTCTGTAAATGCATTATAGAGTTTTTTGGAGTTATAGAGTAGTATTAGAAAAAAAGCAGCAACAACAAAAATTGCTACATTTTTTCCTGTCAAAAGGAACCAGTCGTTAAAGGTTAACGGGGTAGTTACTTTATCCCGCTCCTCAATCATGGGAAAATACCAATGAAAAGGTTCACTAAACTGTCCGTAAATAAAGTGGTTGTAAAAGGTGTCCCATCCTTTTATTGTTACATCCTTTTCGGGATCCTTCCCGTAAATATAGTAGAAACCTTCATTTGACGGATGAAAATAGATCAGAGTTGTTAACAGAATGTTTCTCAGATAAACCTGGGGTTCTTTTTTGATAAGCTTGATCGCCTCTGCCATATATAACTTTGAGATATAAAGATACTCTATGCTGTTGAAGTTCATCTCGCCATTTGATTTTACCCGCTGATCTATAACCGGGATTCCTCTATCCGGTAAGCTAAGAGCCCGTAAATAGTATTTATATTCTTTCCGATGACTGAAAGACCTGATTGAAGAGACCAGAGTTCCCACCTTAATCAACCACTTTTCTTCAGGAGTATTGGTGAGGGTAATTACATTATGAAGGTTCATCCCCAGCCATGAGCTTACAGTATATTTGCCTGTGAGGGTTAAGTTTTTATAATAAACTCCAAAGACAAGAAGCAGGGGAAGGAGTCCGGCAAGTAAAATCTTTTTATACTGTCTTTTTTGAAGAATCATGAGCGTGACAAAGATAAAAAGAAACCACGACAGATGAAAGAGACTTCTGAAAAGCGCCAAAAAGGCTAATAGAAAGAAAAAAGCAAAAAAATAGCTG
>JADGAW010000045.1 GCA_015231815.1 Nitrospinota bacterium | reverse complement strand
TTAATAAAAAAATCAAAAAGAGGAAAAGAAATCGTGTAACTGACATGAGGTGTTCAGATATACCTTGATACATTGAAAAAAGCGATTTTTCTGTAGGTAAGTGAAATAAATTTGTAACTACATTGGGATAGAAATAATGACTAAAAACGACTATTATCAAATATTAGGTGTTCAGAAAAACGCTAGTGCAGCAGAAATAAAAAAAGCCTACCGTACTCAGGCAATGAAATATCATCCTGATAAAAACCCGGGAAATAGTGAAGCGGAAGAAAAATTCAAAGAAGCTTCAGAGGCTTACGAAGTTCTGAGCGATTCACAAAAAAAACAGATATATGACCAATTTGGTCATGCGGGACTCAAAGGCAGAGGCTTTGAGGGGTTTAGCGGTGGCGGCGGTGGTTTCGAGGATATTTTTTCTAATTTTGGCGATATTTTCGGCGATATTTTTGGAGGCGGAGGAAGATCAAGAGGACCACAAAGAGGTTCTGACCTGCGATACGATTTAAAAATAAAATTTAAGGAAGCAGTTTTTGGTACAGAAAAAGAAGTTACTATTCCAAAGAACGAAACATGCAATACCTGTAATGGAAGCAAAGCAGCACCAGGAACGAGTGCTGAAACATGTCAGCATTGTGGTGGAGCTGGTCAAATAAGAAGAAGTCAGGGGTTTTTCAGCATAAGTACAACCTGCCCTGTTTGTCATGGAAATGGCAAGATGATCAAAAATCCTTGCCCAAGCTGTCGGGGTGAAGGAAAAGTCGTAAAAAAGAAGGAATTAAAAATTCAAATTCCTGCTGGGGTAAATAACGGGAATAAGGTACGCCTCAAAGGAGAAGGAGAACCGGGGGATCATGGAGCTGAGCCGGGGGATCTTTATGTTTATCTTTTTGTTGAGGAAGATGAGAATTTTCACCGGGATGGACAGGATGTTCATTGTTACATAAACATTACTGTGCCACAGGCTGTTTTGGGTTCTGAAGTCAGCATACCAGCACTTGAAGAGGGAAAAACCCACAAAATAAATGTAAAAGCAGGTACACAAAATGGTCGGGAGTTTCGTGTCGAAGGTGGAGGAATTTATCACCTGAAAGGATATGGAAGAGGGGATCTCATTGCTCATGCAAAAATTAATGTTCCAACAAAACTAACAGCTAAAGAACGAGAACTGTATGAAGAACTTGCTCTACTGGAAGGCGATGAAGTAAAAAAAAAAGAAAAAGGATTTTTTCAAAAAGTTGAAGAAAAAATAGAAGAAATTCTTAACTAATCATGACCTTTCTTTAAAGACCTTTTAATTATTTACTCAACATAATAAAACCTATGGATACAACAGACAAAGAATTACTTAACATTCTCCAGACATCATTTCCCTTATCCACCAGACCTTATAAAGAAATAGGTGAGTTACTGAATATTTCTGAAGAGGAAGTAATTAACCGTATTAACAAACTCAAGGAAGATAAGGTCATTCGACAAATCAGTGCTATCTTTGATACAAAGTCCCTTGGGTATGAATCTTCCCTTGTTGCAGCAAAGGTTGCGGTGGAAAACATCGATAAAGCTGTTGAAGTTATAAATGCACATCCGGGAGTAAGTCATAACTATCTGAGAAATCATGATTTTAATATTTGGTTTACCATTGCCGTTCCTCCAAACAGTTCTCTTGGTTTAATTAATTCCATTGAACTTCTCGGAAAAGAAGCTGGGGTTGAATCTATCAGACCGCTCCAGACTCTGAAATTGTTTAAGATTGGCGTTAAGTTTGATATGACAGGAAAAGACTCAATTACAGGTAAGGAAGAAAATAAGACGAAAAAAGAGAAAAAACAACTTCCTCCTATATCAGAAGAAGAAATAGAGTTTGTAAAGTCCTTGCAAAAGCATTTAGAAGTTATACCGGAACCGTTTAAAAGAGCATCAGATGAGCTGGATATTTCTCAGGAAGAGGTTGTTAATGAAATAAAAAAGTTTATTGAAAATGGCAGAATGAGACGTTTTGCAGCGGTACTTCATCATAGAAAAGCTGGTTTTAAATCAAATGCAATGGGGGTTTGGGCAATACCGGAAAATGAAGCTGAAGAAATCGGAGAAAAAATGGCTTCCTTTAAAGCTGTTTCCCATTGTTACCTAAGGCCAAAATATCCTGATTGGCCTTATAATATTTTCACTATGGTTCATGGACAGAGTAAGGAAGATTGTGAGGAAATCCTTGCTAAGATATCTGAAGATACAGGCATTACAAATCGGTCAGCTTTATATAGTTCTAAAGAGTTCAAAAAAATACGGGTGGTATATTTCACGCAAGACCTTATTGATTGGGAAAATGCCCGACGTTAAGTTCCCTCAATTCATTCTGGTTTATAAAGAAAGGAGGTATTTAAAGAATTGTTCGTTATTTCCTCCATATTTAACTTATAAACTTTAATTCATTATGAAAAGAATATTACTCTTAACCTTCCTCACTCTTTTTGCTTTTACCTCCAATGCTTTAGCTTACTATGTTTACGACAGTAAGGATTTTAATGTCTGGTTAAAAACCGGTAATGATAATATCATTGATGCAATAAAGTTTACCAATAAAGACAAAACAAAGTGGGTTGATTTTAGAATTGTAAATCATAGACAATTAGGAGGTGGAGGATGGACTTATACCGTCAAAGATAGAAAAGGAAAACTATTTTATATTGATTATATTAGCGGTGCCGATAGGCTAGTTGTTCATTCCAGCAATATGAAAAGTAAGTGGACTTTATACCGAAGGCATGAATAAAGATAACATGTATTACTTTTACCTGACAACATATGTTGTCAGGTAAAAGTTCAAACGTTACTTATTTTTTTCCATATTTTTCTATTGCCTGATCTAAAAATAAACAATCTTTGGTATCACCTACATCACAACTGTTTTTTAAGGCGTAATACAGTTTGTCAAAACCTTCGCAGCCATGTTTGTTCTTCATTTCACATGCTTTGTGAAAACTTGCAAGAGAGTTCTCTATGTCATACAAGCTAAAATACATTGCTCCCAAATTAAGGTAGACATAGGAGGTATTATGTTTTTTATACTCTAAAGCATGTTTGAAATCAGCAATGGCTTTATGAAAATGTCCTTGGCTTGCAAGCAATACTCCACGGTTGATATATGCATCTCCTAAATCACTTTTTAGCTCAATCGCTTTATTTAAATCAGCTAATGCCTCTGGTATTTTGTTCATGTTTTTATATGCAGAACTTCCTCTCGTTGCATATCCTCTTGCCTTATTGGGGGACTTTTTTATCACATCTGTCCAGTAAATCAGTTCAGTATCAAAAACCGGCAATCGTTTTACCGTACTGTAAATAGATAAAATTGTTATAACAAGGATGATAAACGTGTATAAAAAAAGGGTATTTTTTTTTTGTATTTTTTCAACAGCAACCCAAACAATCATGGCAAAAAAGAGAAAAAAACCTATTGCAGGCATATATAATCGATACTCAACCATCTTTTCCGACAAAGGCATGAAGGAACTATCGGGGGAAATCGTTGCGTAAAACCAAATAATTGCAAAGCCCAGAATTCTCAGCTTTGCAAGAAATAGAAACAAACACCCACAAAAAAAGATAAGGGCATTTACCACAAGGGAAAGTTCGATTTGCCCAATAGAAAAAGTGTTGGCTCGTATATCCCAATCCATATTTAATAAATCGGGGGAGGGATATAAAAGAAGACCAATATATTTCAAAATTACTACCGTTTGTAGAAAAAAATATGAGGCTGGAGTTTGGTCAAAAAGCATTGTATGGGTTTTAAAGCTTGCAAACTGTGAATAAAAAATAATAAAGAGTGCAAAAGGAAGAAAAGGTAAAAGTATTTTCAAGAACTTTTTGCTATTCATTTTTTTCAATTCAGCTTCTCCTGTATGAAGCTGAAGAATAAACATCAGAGGAATAATTGTTACGGCATTTTCTTTGGAAAAAATGGCAAAAGAAAATGAAATGAAGGAAAGAGCATAATAAGCTCCCTTCCTTTTGATGCCTTGTTGAGAGAGAAAAGTCATAAAAAATAACAGCGATAGTAAAGAAAACATCACCAAAAGCTCTGATGTTCTTTGAGCCATATATGCAGCAACATTTGATTGAATGGGGTGAGTTAAAAAGAGAAGAAAACAAAACAGGGAAATGAGAAGGTAAACTGTCCTGTTTTCATCATTTGTTTTTCCGCCGTTAAAAGAAAAGAAACCAAGAAGTTTAAAAATAAACACAAACACAAGGAAAGCATTTATTGAATGAAAAAGTATCTGGAAAAAATGAAAATAAAAATAGTTTCCTTCTTTTGAAATAGCTTTTGTTAAAGCATGTGTTACCAGTGCTACACCTCGGTGAGGAACATCAACTCCTATTTCTGTATTGTAAATAAAGAACTTGCTGAGTGGAAAAACGGAATGTATCGCTTCAATCTTTACGTGTGCTTCATCATCAAAGTGAGGAGGGTCATCAAGGGTAGGTTTATAAAGAAAAAATCCAACAACGAAAGCAATAATGAAAATAGCGCAACATTGAAAAAAGAAATTTCTTAATAGAAGGGTCATGAGTGATAAAAACAGAGTAGAATATATTTTTTCAGTTCAAGGGACAATATTATAACCAGAGAATAAATTACATAATATCAATAAATGAAAGATTAAAAATATATGGACAAAATATTAATAAACGGTGGAAACAGGTTATCAGGAACAATTGAAATAAGTGGTGCTAAAAATGCCGCTCTACCAGTTCTTTTTTCATCAATACTTACGGGAAAGGTAAATACAATATCAAACGTTCCCGGTTTAGCAGATATAAAAACCACTGTTAAGCTTCTTGAACATATTGGTTGTCGAGTTAATTGGAATGGAAACACCATGGTTATTGATTCTTCAACAATTAACTCTCATGAGGCGTCATATGATTTAGTGAGAACAATGAGAGCATCCTGTCTTATGATGGGGCCACTTCTCTCAAGGTTTGGAGAAGCCAAAGTTTCCCTTCCTGGTGGTTGTGCCATTGGAGCTCGGCCAATCAACCTTCATCTAAAAGCCTTTGAGGAAATGGGTGCAGAAATTACTATTGAGCATGGATATGTTCACGCAAAAGCAAAAAAGCTTTGTGGAGCGAAAATATATTTTGATACGGTAACCGTTACGGGTACCGAAAATGTCATGATGGCAGCTGTTATGGCAGAAGGAGAAACAATTTTAGAGAATGCTGCAATGGAGCCTGAAATTGTAAACCTTGCCAATGCCTTAAATTCTGCAGGAGCGAAAATCGAAGGGGCTGGAGATTCAATCATAAAAATTTCAGGAGTTAAAGAATTAAAGGATATAAAAGAGGCAATTATTCCTGATCGTGTGGAAACGGGAACGTATCTTGTTGCAGGTGCCATCACAAATGGAGAGTTAACCATAACAAAATGCAATCCTCATGACCTCGAAATTGTACTTTCCAAGCTTAAAGAAATGGGTGCTGAAATAAAAATAGGTGCCAATGAAATTTCTATTAAAGCAGCAACTCACTTAAAATCAGTCAAAATAACCACCACCCCACATCCGGGTTTTCCTACAGACATGCAGGCACAGTTTATGGTTCCCGCATCTTTGGCAAAAGGAACGAGTGTTTTTAACGAGACTGTTTTTGAAAACAGGTTTATGCATGTAGCTGAACTTATTAGAATGGGAGCTGAAATATCCATTGATGGTCATACAGCAATTGTTACAGGAGAAAGGCCTTTTAGTGGAGCTTCGGTTATGGCAACTGATTTAAGGGCATCGGCATCTTTGGTTCTTGCTGGACTTGTTGCAGACGGAACAACAGAAATTAATAGAATTTACCACCTCGACAGAGGCTATGAAAAAATGGAAGAAAAACTCAAAAATGTTGGAGCAGATATAAAAAGAGTTAAAGCCAGTTAATTTAAGCAAAGTATTCTTTTTCGCAAATTTCTACAATTTTGTCCATGAGGGGGTGGTCAGTTCTATAGGTTTTTCCATTGTAAAACTCAATGGGAACAGCACCGGAGATAGAGTTTGTTACAAAGAAAGCATCAACCTCGTTTAATACATCAAGGTTAGTTATAATTTCTTCTATCGCAATTCCTTTTTCCGAACATCTCTCCAGAACAAATCGTCTCATCGTTCCATTAAGTATTGGTAAGTCAAGGGAAGGAGTGTAAACCACGTCGTTCTTAATATAAAAAATATTGGAAAAAATGCATTCGAGCAAAATTCCGTCATCAGTGGTAAGAACAGCTTCATCAAACTCGGAGTTTTTTAAACGTTCCCGGGAAATAAAATTTTCCATAATGGAAGTTGTTTTATGCTTGAAAATAACATTGGTTTTACTTCTGTTAAACCATCCCTTGGTTAATTTCCAGCTTCGTTTACCTTTTTTATGAATAACCGAAGGAATTAATAAAACAACTAAAGAAGCATTCTTGCTCCTTTTAAAATAATCCTCCTTTGAGCCCGTTCCAAAATCTACAACTATTCTTATCTTTCCTTCGTGAACATCATATTTTTCAATGCCATCCAAAACAATGCTGGTAATATCTTCTGGGCTATTATCAAAAGGAATTCCAAAGTATTGTATGGAATTAAAGAGACGCTCAAGGTGAAAATGCATACAAAGCGGTTTTTTATTGTAAATAGGTAACGTATCAAAAATCCCGCAGCCAAAGAGGAAAGAAAAGTTTAATGGGGCAATGAGATTGTCGCTGTGGATGTCCCATTTACCGTCATCGAAAATATACATACAGTTCTGTGGATTAATGCTAATGGTAGAGGCTATTAAGTAAGGTACTTCTAACTCTTTATTTCGCTTGTTCCATCTTTGTTAATGATTCTTCCAACTGATTTAATAACGCACCAAAAGTCTTCTTCTCAAGTATTGAATTAAATTGAGCCCGATAATTTGCAACCAGACTAACCCCTTCAATAATGATATCAAAAACCAGCCAGTCATTATCAAACTTCTTCATCATATAAATTACAGAAAAACTTTCTTTGCCACCTAATACTGAGGTATCAACTTTAAGGTACCGCTTATTCAATAATTCTACGTCATTGTATACTACTTTTTCATTGCTGTAGCCCTCAATTTTTCCTATATACGATTCCACGGTAATTTTTCCGAAAACATCAATGAACTTTTCCTTTTCCTCTTTACTAATTCCCTTCCATTTTTTACCCAGAGTTCTTTTGGACATTTCTTCAGGGCTAAACCGGGAGAAAAGAATTTTCTTAATTTCCGCTCTTCTTTCAGTTTTGTTGTCTTTTAGTTTTTCGTCCACTAAAACCTCAATTAACGATGTTAGTGAAGACTCAAGTTGCTTTTTTCCTTCATCTGTGTCGATTTCAGCATACGAAACTGTTCCATTGATGAGAAAAAGAAAAGAAAAGAAAAAAGAAAACAGTATTTTATTCATGGGAACGGGGTTAAATTAATAACATCTTAAGTGCAATAAAACATACACAAACAAGGGGTATAATTATACTTTAATTTATTCTATTTAACATGTTCCTTCACTTCAGAAGGGTTAAAAAAACCGTTGATTTCCCAGTGCCGTGATACCATTCTATATTCATGATTTCCTTAACTCAACACCTGTAACATTTCCCATTGAAAAAGGTATTATGGGAGAAGAAATTACGTTGAACTATTTTTCACCATCAGAAATTGTAGAGAAAATCCAAACAACAGATACTTTTTCAGGGGTTGTTCCATCTATAGTTTTACGAAATAATGCTCTGAACCGAATAGACTCCTTTTGTATTTCATCAAAAGGGAAGGTTAAAACGGTATGCCTTTATTCACAAAACCCACTTGAAGAGATAAAAACAATCTTTCTCGATACTCGTTCAAGAACTTCTCACGTAATGTTAAAAATCATTCTATCTCTCAAGGGGATTGCAAATAAAATTGAATATAAAACTCTAGACTATAAAAATGGATTTCCAGCCGAAAAACAATCTGCCTTCATGGTTATAGGAGATGATAACTTCCACTTTCATGAACAAACATCAGGTATGAGAAACTATGACTTAGGGGAACTATGGTTTGAGCTAACGGGAAAAAAGTTTGTTCATGCAGTCGCTCTTGCTAAAAACTCAGACACTGCTCATACATTAAATATTCTTTTTCAGGAATGTATTGAATACTCTTCCCGCCACTTTCATGAACTCATTGATTTTGCATCTCAAAGGTACCAATTAGATAAAAAAATTTGTGAGAGCTATTTAAAAGAAAATATTCAATATCAATTAGACAAAGAAGCAGAAGAAGGGTTGAACCATTTTATTGCTTTAGCGAATAAGTATGACCTGTAGAAAATTTTCACCTCATGAAGAACTAAACCAGTAGAGCAGTAAATAATTTAAAAAACAGCATATAATTTTGACACTGCTTTGAGCTTATCTATTTTTACTTATAGAGTATTAAGCGATTGTTTGTGAAAAATCCCCGATTATTTCTTTCTGGGTTTGAATAATTTCTTTAATTCCTTTTTCGGAAAGATCTAACATGCTATTTCGTTGTTCCTTATTAAAGGGAACACCTTCTGCCGTTCCCTGTATTTCAATATACTCTCCTTTTTCGTTCATGATTACATTGAAGTCAACTTCAGCGGAAGAATCTTCATGATAATTAAGGTCAAGAAGTGGCTGACCATTCCAAATTCCTGCTGAAATTGCACCAACATAGGAAATAAGCGGGTTTTCCTTAATTTTCTCTTCCTGCATAAGCTTTTCAATCGCCAGAGCAAGAGCGATAAATCCTCCGGAAATAGATGCAGTTCTGGTTCCTCCATCTGCCCGAATAACATCACAGTCGATAGTGATTTGTCGCTCACCCAGTTTTTTCAAGTTTGTAACTCCTCTCAGTGATCTTCCAATAAGCCGTTGAATTTCCTGAGTTCTGCCAGAGGGTTTTCCTGCGGAGACTTCCCTTCTCATCCGTGTTCCTGTTGAACGAGGGAGCATCCCATATTCAGCGGTAACCCAGCCTTCTGCTTTTGCTTTTTGAAATGGGGGTACTTTTTCCTCAACAGAAGCAGCACAAACAACATGGGTGTTGCCAAAACAAATGAGTACAGAACCTTCCGCATGAGGAAGGTAGTTTTTCACAACCGTAATTTTTCTGAGTTCATCATTTTTTCTTTCATCAATTCTCATATTTATCTCTATTATTATTGTTTACAATCAGTTTAAGTGTTTTTGCTTATTGCTGAACAGCATAAATAAGCATCAAGTTATATCATTTTGTTCTTAAAAAAGACAAAGGTATATTTATTTTAATGGTATTGTATTGTTGTCAAAAAAATATCGTAAAATTAATTATGAAAAAATTATTAATCATTTTCCTTGTTCTTTTTCTTGCCAGTTGTGCTAAAAAAGAACCCCCTCGACAGCCGAGTAAAATAATTGGAGGAGGTCTTGGATATAATGAAGAGTTGATAGTTAATACCTTAATTTCCCAGTTCAACGAATGGAAATCAGTTCCATACCGCTATGGTGGACTTAATAAACGGGGTATTGATTGTTCTGGCTTAGTGCAAACATTACTGCTTAACGGTTTTGATGTCTCAATACCAAGAACGACTATACTACAGTCGAAGATTGGAGCTTATGTTGAAAGAGACGAACTTCGTCCAGGAGATTTGGTTTTTTTCAAAACCCGTCGAAGAACCCGACATGTTGGTCTTTATCTCGGAAAAAAGAAGTTCATCCATTCCTCAAGAAGTGTTGGAGTAATTATCTCTACTCTAAAGAATTTGTATTGGTCAAAACGTTATTGGCAAGGACGAAGAATCCAGTTAACAGGTAAGTCAAAAGTATTGTCTTATTAAAGTAACATGAGTACAAATTGTAATTGTTTCAAGAGTTCGATAGAATCATGAGGTAGAACTCGACGAGAAAACATTAAAAATGAAAATCTAATATACAACTGTCAAGGAGGAATACATGAAGCCAGTACTATTTCATTCAGTAGTATTACTTGTTTTATTGAGCGCATATATTTCAGAATGTGAGGAGAAAAAATCAGGTTCCGCCATTGCGGGCAAAACCCCTATGGTGGAAGTTCCCGCAGGTTGGTTCAAGATGGGAAGCAATGATAGCGGAGATGATGAGAAAAATCTTCATAATGTGTATCTAGACGGTTTTATGATTGATAAATACGAGACAACTGCCAGTCAGTATGCAGAATTTCTTAATTCCGAGGGGAATGCTGGTAAATATTTGGCTCAAAATGGTTACAATTGCGATTCCTGTACGATTATGTATGAAGGCGTTGAAGAAAAATATTATAAGAACGTTCCGGGGAAGCAGCTCGAACAGAAACGGACTGTGCAAAAGTTCAAGGCTCGTAAAGGGTTTGAAAACAAACCCGCTAATTATGTAAATTGGTATGGAGCTGATGCTTACTGTAGGTGGGTCGGGAAACGTCTTCCTACAGAAGCTGAATGGGAAAAAGCGGCAAGGGGAACTGATGGAAGAAAATATCCGTGGGGTAATAAGGAACCGGGTAATAATCATGCTTTAGCAGTATATGATTTCGACGGTCATGAAGAGAGGGTTTCTGACCTTCAGGAGGTCAATAGTCTTAGTGAAGGAAAATCGCCTTATGGTGCTTATCATATGGCGGGGAATATGTGGGAATGGGTGAATGACTGGTATGATGGCTCCTATTACCGAAAAGGAGAAGTAGAAAATCCCAAAGGCCCCTCTAATGGCAGTTTTCGTGTTTTGCGCGGCGGCTCCTGGTTCAATAATATGTACGTCATCCGTACCTCGTTCCGCTACAACTTTTCACCCTTCTTCACCTACTTTAATTACGGGTTCCGTTGTTCACAGTAAATTTACCCTTTGCTCTTTTACTCTTTCTCCCAGTGTCATGTAAGTGACAGTTTCTTATATAAGGTCAAGAAATAAAGAGTTAAGAGTGGTTTATGAAATGCTCACCATACCTCCTGTTAATAATGTGTCAACCTTAACGAAATCAGAATAGTACAACTGTTTATACTATTTTCATAGATCTAAATTAAACAGTTAACATTACCATCTAACTTAATTTATAAAAGTTGCACGTCGGTTTGGAATTTACAAAATAAGTAAACTGGAATCCCCCATGGCTATTGGTTGCGGGAGGAGGATTTGAACCTCCGACCTTTGGGTTATGAGCCCAACGAGCTACCAGACTGCTCCATCCCGCGTTAAAAAAGCCCATATTATACTACACCTTGCCCGCAGATGAGACATTGAAATAAAGCTTAATGCCGTAAAATGCTTTTACCATAAACCATAATAAAAGCTTTCATGTCTATTCTCATCAAAAAGATTCAGCCATGGCTGGATGAAATTTCTCAACAGGATAACTGTCAGGGAATATTTATCTTCGGCTCTGCGGCTCGCGGTGATGTATGGGAAAAATCAGATGTTGATCTTGTCTGGATGGAGTTGTGCGAGCATGAAGCCGTTGAGGTTGAAGGCGTTCAAGGTATAACGGAATCAGGAAAGGTGTGTTCCACCTGGGCGAGGTTGATCCAAAAGGTTTTTGAGACAGACCCTCTTACTTGTAACAAATGTGGGGGTGAAATGCGGATTATTGCTTTTATCTCCACGCAATCGGAAATACGGAAAATCCTCAAACACATTGACGATGAGACAATTAGGCCGCCGCCTTTGACCCGT
>JADGAW010000044.1 GCA_015231815.1 Nitrospinota bacterium | reverse complement strand
TTCAGTCTTTTAAGGAAAGAATTCAAAAACTAGAGGTGATAAAGGAAAAGCTCAATACTATGCTTCTTGAGGTAAAAGGAATACAGGATGACCGTATTATCAGGTCGTATTTGAAAATGATTGATGCCACCCTCAGAACAAATTACTTTATTAGCAACAGAAAACTCTATGATACAACCCTCTCTTTTAAGATTAACTCAAAAATGATTGATTTTGCTCAGGAACCAAAACCTTTCAGAGAGATTTATGTTTTTGATGTTGATATGGAGGGTATTCATCTAAGAGGGGGTAAAATTGCTCGGGGTGGTTTGAGATGGAGTGATAGAACGGATGATTTTAGAACTGAAGTTCTTGGTCTCGTTAAAACCCAGATGGTGAAAAATGCTATCATCATTCCCGTTGGCTCAAAAGGAGGCTTTATTGTTAAAAGAACAAAAGCAAATCAGGAGGAAGACTATAGAAAACTGGGAATACATTGTTACCGGAAATTTATTAGTGGTCTTTTGGATATAACAGACAACTATGGCAAGGATGGCAGTGAAATACAACCGGATGAGGTGGTTATCTATGATGAATTTGACCCTTACTTAGTTGTTGCTGCCGATAAAGGAACTGCTGCTTTTTCAGATATTGCAAACGAAATTTCTAGTCATTACGGTTTTTGGCTAAAGGATGCTTTTGCCTCCGGTGGTTCAAATGGCTATAACCACAAGGAAATGGGAATAACGGCAAGGGGAGCTTGGGAATGTGCTAAAAGACATTTTCGTGAAAAAAATATTGATATTCAAAAGGAATCCATTACTGTTGTCGGCATTGGCGATATGTCAGGAGATGTCTTTGGAAACGGTATGCTTCTCAGCAAAAAAATCAAACTTGTTGGTGCATTTAATCACCTGCATATTTTTATCGATCCAACCCCAGAAAATGTTGATGCATCTCATGCAGAACGAAAACGACTTTTTAATAAAGAACGTTCTCTTTGGACAGATTATTCAGAAAAGCTTTTGAGTAAAGGTGGTGGGATTTTTGATAGAAATGCAAAATCAATAAAACTTAGTTCAGCAATTAAAAAACTGGTAAAAACAGAATTAGATGAGGTAAACGGGGAAGAGTTAATTAAGCTTCTTTTAAAAGCTCCTGTTGATATGATTTTCAATGGTGGTATTGGTACATATATTAAAGCATCAATTGAAACAGATGCAGAAGTAGACGACAAGGCAAACGACACCGTGAGAGTAAATGCCGGTGAAATGCGTGCTACCTCAATTGTAGAAGGGGGCAACCTTGGTATAACGCAAAAAGGGCGCATTGAGTTTGAGAAAAACAACGGAACGATTAATACTGACGCAATTGATAACTCTGCGGGAGTTGATACTTCCGATCATGAAGTAAACTTGAAAATTCTCATAGAGTCGCTAAAAGCAAATAAAAAAATTCAAAGTGATTCTAAAGGAAATAGAATTTTAAGAAATGCACAGGATTATGTTGCAGAAAGAACCCTAAAACATAATTTTCAACAATCTGCGGCAATTTCCATGGACAGAATTCGGCTTAAAAAAGATTCTGGAGACTTCTTTGATCTTATGAGAACCCTTGAGGAAGAAAAACTTCTCAACCGAAAAGAGGATGATATTCCCAACGATGGTGATTTGGAATATCAAGTTCAGCATTCCGGTATGCCCCGTTCTGTTTTATCTTACATCCTCGGCTTGGAAAAAATAAGAATTTACCAGTTGATTTGTGATGCGGATATTGCCAAACACCCCAACTTTCAGAAGTTTCTTTTCGAATATTTTCCGGACTTTTTTCACAAAAAGGGGAAGGAGGAGATTCTTAACCACCGCTTGAGTGCAAATATTGTAGCGACAATTCTCACCAACAGAATTGTTAACCGTGGAGGAGTCTGCTTTGTTCATTCTTTGGCATTTCATTCTTTGGCAAAGGTAGAGGATATTCTGGAAACCTATTATTTTGTCGATGAAATTCTGGACTCAGAAGTTTTCAGAAGAAATGTGATGGAACTTGAAGGCAAGATTGCAACTGACATTACCTATAGGATGCTTATAAATTATGAGCGGGTTATTTACAAAATGGTTGGCTGGATATTGAAGCAGGGAAAAAGCAAGTTTGTTGATTTCAATAAGGTAAAAAACTACAAAAAAAGAATACAAGATTATTTTAATGAATATTTTTTCTTTCTCTCGGAAATTAATCCTGTTAGCTTTCAACATGTTTTTGATGAGATTGATTACTTAAAGTCAAACGGTGTTCCAAAAGATTTGGCACAACAATCTGCTTATTCTATTTTCCTGAAACCAGCCCTTGGACTCCTGAGGATATCGGAAGAAACAAAGTTTTCTATTCGTATGGTAGGAGAATCGAATATTCTTATTGGAGAGCGATTTCATTTAAACTATTTACACACATATTTAAGGACGTTACCATTAAAAAGTGAGTGGGATAAAGCTTGCTTTAATTCTCTTGAATCAGAGCTTTATGCCCATCAGGACAGGTTGGTATGCTATATTCTATCGATACCAGCAGGAAAGACAAAAACAAAGAACGGCAAAAATATTACCAGTGAAGAAATGCGGGAGCAAATTGTAGAAAAAATGTTAATTTTTATTGAAGAAAAAATGGAACTTATTACAGAACTTGATAAAATGGCTGAAAAATTAAAAAGTGCAGGTTCTGGTAACCTTACACCAATTGTTGTTATGGAAAAATTTATTGCAAAATTAATTACCTGAAATGTCATTAACTGAAGAAGAAATTATAAACAACTCAATTGTAAAGGTAGCAATTCATGGAAGAATCGCTGGAAGCATAAAAATAGCAGCTTTAAATGATTTTTTCAAGCTGCACTTTAGTGAGGGAAGGAATAAATTTATTATTGACCTTCATGAAACAGACTTTATTGGCAGTGGCGGTCTAGGAGTTGTTGTCGAAAAATCAAAAGAATCCATCGACTTAGGTGGGGAGATGGTTGTTTGTACTCTTTGTGATGAAATGAAAGAACTCTTTCGAATCACAAATCTGGACAAAAAAATAAAAATTTTCGATACGGTTGAAGATGCCAAGGCCTTCTTTTCTTAAAGTCTGGCATTCAATTTTTATTTTCCCTTCTTGCAAGCTTCGATGAGAGTATGGTCTGTTTTTTCCGTTCTTTGGCATTTAATTGCTGAAAAACCAGCTTTGACAAGCATCTTCTTTACCTCCTTAAAACTGTAAACTTTCCCGTTGTTCGTAAAAAGGTTCATGTGATTATGAAAGAGCAAAGAGGAGAGTGGAGCAGTACCTTTGTCGTTCATGAAGAAATCGTAAATATAAACCTTTCCGCCTTGTTTTAAGGTTGTGAAGATGTTATTGAAAATTTTCTGATTTTCTTCGGTATCCCAGATGTGAAGAGCATCACCGTAAAATACTGCCTCAACATCCGATGGGGGAAAATCATATTCAAAAATATTGCTGGCAATAAACTGCGCCCGTTTGGTTATTGATTCAGCTTCAGGTTCTTCACGTAACGCTTCATCAAACAACTTTTTACTGATGGGAATTGTTGTTGGTAAATCCAAAGCCTTTACCGTTAAGTCTGGGTTGTTTTTTAGAAAATGTACAGTATAGGATGTTGGACCAACACAGAGTTCTAAAAGGGTAGAAGGGCTCTCTAACACTATTTTCTTTACAACATTTGCCGCAAAGAAAACATTTTTTGACCGCATAGCTTTTTGAAAGAATTCGGTTTCTTTTTCCGGGTTTTTAGAAGGGAGAGGCTCTTCTTTTATTCCGGTTTTCACTAAATCTGAAAGGGTACTCCATTTTTTTCTTCCTTCATCATAGAGAGCATAAATATCTCCAATATAGTTCGGTGAAGTGGAAACAAGATATTGTTGGAGATGTTTGTAATGTTTGTAAAATCGTCCATTTTTCTTAATGACTTTTAAGGATGCAAGAAGTGCAAGAAGTCTATCCAATGATTCCGCATGATAATGTAATTGTTGATTGATTTCCTGAAGAGTTTTTTGTCTGTCGGAAATATGATCAAATATTTTTAGCGTAAATGCGGTGAACATTGCTTGGGAAATGCAGTGCAAACCGCCAAGTTGGTGTAACGCATCAAGGTTTTGCTTTCTTCCGATTTTTAACATAGTGGGTTATTTAATATTCTGGAAGATTGAATATATTTCTTCTACTTTAGTATTGACTCCAGGAATAATGTCTGGTGGAGTACCTTTACTGTAGCAGTCCATTACCTGAAGGTTAAAGGGAATCTCACCTAAAAGGTTAATGTTTGTTGTGAGATATTTTGCAACAATATTCTTAAAATCTTCTGCAACATTTCTCTGTCCAGAAAGAGTTTTATTCACCACAAGGTAAAATTCTGTTTCATTAAATATAGTTCTAAAGCTCCCCAGCATTTCCTTATTGTTATCGGAAATATATTGGTGCATATCGTTGACTGCCTGGAAAGGGGCTGCTAACTCTTCTCCGAAAAGAGTTTTGCTTTTTTTAATGCCTACCGAAAAGGAAAATTGCCTTAACAAAACTGCCTTTAAATAACGAAAACAGTTTTCCAAACTTACCTGCTCGGGGTTTAAAACAAGAAACTTATAATCTGCTGCAGAATAGAGGTCAAGGTTGTTGTGGCTTATATCAGGTCCTACATCAATAATAATAGAATCAAAATCAAGACATCGCAGGTGGTGTAACAATTTTCTTTTTTGGGTAAAGGCAAGGGAATTAACGTTCAGTGAATCACTTGCGCCGCTGATAAGAAAAAGGTTTTCTGTCGGGGTCTTTACAATAATCTCTTTCAGAGATGATTTGTTGTTAATAAAGTCTGAGAGGGAAAAACGAGGCTTTTCCAGACCACAAAGAGTATGAAGGTTTGCACAGCCAAGGTCTCCGTCAAAAAGCAAGGTTTTTTTCCCCTGATTGGCTATTGTTTTTCCCAGTAAATAGGAAAAGAAGGATTTTCCTGTTCCCCCCTTTCCACTGCCAACAGAAATTAATTCGCTCTTAGTCAAATAAGTCTTCCAGTAAAGAATTTACTTCTTCCTGACCTACAAACTTTCTTCTTTCAAAGGTCAACTCTTTGTTGGTTGAGTTGAGCTTAAAAAGAAGTCTTCTCAGGATAAAGACAAGAATAGGGAGTGACGATTTTGGAAATTTCTTCAAAAAGTCAAGAAATTCCTTGCGCTCAAACCGTAGAAGCTCGACATCGTTTATTGCTGTTATGTTGGCAGTTCTTGGTTCATCAAGAAAGATAGCAGCTTCACCAAAAACATCATTTTCAGCAATGGTGGTGATGAAAATCTCGTTTTCACCATCTGGGTTGTTTGCTGTTACCTTCAAGTCACCTTTAATTACCGCATAAAATGAATCTGCTGCATCTCCTTGCTTTACCACTCGCTCACCATCAGTGAAGCGCATCTTTTGTGGTAGGTAGGAAAGGGAATCAAGTGATTCTGTTCCAATATGCTTAAATATATGAAGGTTTTTTAGGGCATCTTGAACTTGATTGAACTTTTCAGTTATTTCCTCATACTTTTTAAGTTCCTTCTCAAGAGTGGTTTTGTCTATTTTTTCCAACATAAGAAGTGCTTCTCCCAGTTGAGGGCGCATCTTTCTTCTTTGGTCGGTAATGTCAATTGCCTGTTCCGGAGTAATAAACTTAGTGGTTACGGCAACATCTAGAAAGTTTTCTTCTGAACCTGCTTTTTCTGTAAAGACCTTAAATATATCCTTAACAGTTAGGTAACCCAGCTTTATGGAAACGGTCTCAATGTTTGGTGTTTTCTTTTCCTGTATTTTTAGTGCTTCCAGAACATCCTCCTCCGTCACAATACCTTTTTCAATAAGATACTCCCCGAAAAACTTTTTCTTTGCCATTTTTTCCTGATTAATATGAGTAACTAAGTTATTATATAAATTTTTACACTCATTTTACACATATTTAGATTATATAGTTTACAGGAGCGTTTATGCTGATTAATATTTACACTGACGGTAGTTGTCTTGGTAACCCTGGACCGGGAGGTTATGGAATTGTTCTTTTTCATAATGGAGAGAAAAAGGAATTTTCTGGCGGAGAAAAACATACAACAAATAACAGAATGGAGATGCAAGCAGTTATTCAAGGTTTGAAAATGATTAATGGGGCAGAAGGTGAGATTAACCTCTACACAGACTCAAAATATGTCATTGATGGAATTAATCAGTGGATAAAAAACTGGAAACGAAATGGTTGGAAAACCGCCGCCAAAAAGCCTGTTAAGAACGTTGAGCTGTGGCAGCAGATTGATGAACTCAATAGTAAATTCACTATTAAGTGGATTTGGGTTAAAGGTCATGCTGAAAATGAATGGAACAACCGTTGTGATGAGTTAGCACGAAATGCTGCTGCACAACAGTAAGAGTGGGGGAATCGTAATATTTATGAAACCAAAAGATGAACTTGAGAGTAAGAAAATATTTTAACCTTCCAAGGTTATAACCTTCGAACCCAAGAATTTTAACGTTATAATATTCTCTTTTTTACTTAAACAAACAAATATGTATAAATATATTTTTCTCTTTATTCTTTTTCTTATTCCCTCAGTTGTTTATGCTGCTGATGCATCTAAGGTTGATAAAGGAGCTGTCTGGATAATGCTCATGATAGAAAAGGGCGGTCCAGTAATGTATCCCATTATTTTGTGTTCTTTGGTTGGCTTGACGTTAATTATTGAACGACTCCTTACATTGAGTGAAAGAAAGGTTTTATCAACAAAACATTTGGATGAAATACGTAATTACTGGATGAGAAATGATATTGAAAAAGCAGTTCATCGATGTAATGAGCTTGATATTCCTCTGTATCGAATTATCAAAGCAGGACTCCTCCACTGTCGTCATGGAATTTACGAAATTGAACGGGCAATTGAAGCAGCGGGTCAACATGAATCTGCTCTTTTATCCACGAACCTCAGAATGCTTGGTGCATTGGCAAATCTCACACCGATGTTAGGACTCTTAGGAACGGTTCTTGGCATGATTAAAGCTTTCGAAGTTATTTCTATTAGTGGAACCGGAAATCCTGGTCTTGTGGCAAGTGGTATTTCAGAAGCCTTAATTACTACTGCTACTGGCTTGATTGTCGGTATTCCAATACTTCTTTGCTATCATTACTTTAAAGGCAAAGTTGACTTTTTTGTCTTTGAAATGGAGGAAGTATCCCTCAACCTCATTGAAGAGTTAATTCACAACAAAGAAATGATCTAATTGTCGGAACTATTCTGACGTTAAGCATTATTACAGTAAAAAAGCAGTTTTACATTCTTTCATTTCTTCATACCTTCTCGTGAAAAAAGACATTGATTTGATAATCTATGGTTGGTTATTTAAAAGCTAAGAAATTTTCTCTCGTGATAGCATTGCTGATGATTTTCACCCTTTTAGCTTCAATGTGGGGTGTTTACAATATCTCAATTCAAGATGGGGTAATGTTTACGATTGATGAAAAAGGGGGAGCAGTAGAAAAAGCTTTTTATTACGGTTCTGGAAATATAAATCCATGTGTTTCAGGAGTTGGGCTCATCCATGGCTCGCTTTACGGATATTTGCTCTTTTTCTTCTTTTGCGTTTATTTCGTATTAGGAAAACTCTATGGACTATTCTCCTCAACTGCTGATTTTGCAATTCAATTTTATAAAGACCCTTGGGCGTTTTATTTAATCGCACGTTACTTTTCCGGTATTACGGCATGTTTAACGGTCTTATTTCTTTATAAAGCGGCTAAACTATTTTTTAACGATAATGGTAAAGCGACAATATGCGCATCTTTACTTGCGTTTAATTTTTTGTTTATTCAATTTGCCCATATTGCGAAACCTGATATTCCTCAAACCTTCCTCATTACTGTTTCACTCTATTTCATCATTAAAGCTTACCAAAGTAATATAAGAAAAAATTGGCTTTTTGCAACTCTTTGCTGTTCTCTTGCAATCTGTACCAAGATGAATAGTATCGTAATACTTCTTCCCCTTTTGTTGGCAAATATTTTTTCTTATTACAAAGAAAAGACCTTGTTGTCGGTTTATATAAAAGATATTTTTGCTCCTCAGGTCATTGTTTTAGTTCTGAGCTATTTGCTCTTAACCCCCTTTATTGTCTTTGATTTTAATACGTGCTTCGGAACCGTTATAGAACAGCTCAATGCTGGCTTTAAGAATGCCGTTGCTCCTGCCTATTTTCAACGAGGAGGGTTTTTTTATCTTGTTGAAGTTCTTAACGAGAGTTTGGGAACACCTCTTTTTCTCCTTTCTCTTGTCGGAATAATTGTTTCATTTTTACAAAAAAATAAAGAGGGCATGATACTTTCCAGCTTTCCGTTGGTCTATTTTTTGATTATTGGTAATTCCATCTATCTCGATCCAAACTACATCCTTTTAACCTTTCCTTTTCTTATGATTCTCTCGGTATATTCTCTGTATATGTTCATCTCTTATATGAATAAGAAAGAAAATCAAATCCTTGCTCTGGGAATAATGGTGTTTATCATTGTTTTTCCTCAAATTTTGTCAATGTACTCGTTTAATAAGAAAATAAGTGGTGAGAGTACCTATTTTGCGGCAAAAAAGTGGGTGGAAGGAAATCTTTCTCAAGGAAGCGTTATCTTAATGGATAAACTCAACTCTCCAAACCTTGCGCAAAATCTTGAGAATGTTACTCAAACTATTCTCAAAGGCTCGAGGGATGTTGGTCATCTCAAGGGAAACAGTCTAACCTATCGCCTGAAAGCGTTGCCCTCAAAAACCTACGATATTCGCCTTATGAAAATTGATTATTCAGGTCAAGAGGATGTTTACATTGATGGAATTGAAGAACTAACTGTTGCCAACCTCAAGTCGGCAGGTATTCAGTTTATTATTCTCGCAGGCTTGAATAGTTTGGTGTACAAGGTTTATGATCCACATTACCTCTATAACGTACCAAAATATAAAGAGACGTTAAAGAAGAGCTCTGTTTTTTTTCGTGAAATAGAGGAGAAGGGCACTTTACTGAAAATCTTTAACGAGAAAGAACCTGAGCTTTTTGGAGCAACCGTTAAAATCTTTCAAATTAGGTAAATATCAAATAGTTGAAATGAAAGATTCTTGCTTTATATAACTTGTGCCATCATACATCTGTTTTTTATTAAGATTGTGTTACTGTATGCTTTCATTTGAGAAATAGAGATAGAAACCAATTAGCTCTCGAGACCATTGATGGGACAATCCGTTCAAAGCTTGTCCCATCAATTATCCGATTCTATCTATCTCTTTCAGTTCATTGCTGCTTCATGAAGCCAACTATTTTAACGTTATAATGTTTTTCATTTTTAGGTAAACAACCCTTTTTTATATACATTTTCTCTAAACTATGAGATTCAGTAATATTCTCTTTGTTCAGGCAAACTATGACTCCACATTTTCCAATGTTCTTCCTGCGGGTATTGGTTATTTATCTGAGTTCCTCTCTCTCAATAAAGTTGAAAACAGTGTTTTTGATTTAAATGTTACAAAAAACAGCGAGGAAAAACTCCACGAGGAAATTTCTCGATGTAATCCAGACATTATTGGCTTAAGCATTATGAGCCTAAATTACCTGCATAACTACAATGTTTTCCGAAGAGTAAAGGAAAAATTCCCTCAGATAAAAGTTGTTGCCGGAGGAGCGCATATCTCAACAATGAGAAATAACGTTTTGGAAGAATGTGAGGCTATTGATTATGGCATTGTTCTGGAAGGTGAACTTACCCTTTTGGAACTGATGAAGGGGGAAAAGCAACTCCACGAAATTGAGGGGCTTATTTATCGTATTGGGGAGGATGTTACCTATAATGGTGACAGACCCTTTATGAAAGAACTCGATGTTTTGCCCTTTCCCTCCTACAGTAAATTTAATAAGGGGGATTACTCTTCGCTTATTTCAATTTTTACTTCACGAGGTTGCCCTTATGACTGTACCTATTGTCCTGTTCAACTCGCTATAGGAAGGCGATTTTTTGTACGCTCCCCAAAAATAGTTGTCGATGAAATTGAATATCACTACAAACAAGGGTATCGTGAGTTTAGTTTTCGGGATGATTGTTTAACCCTCATTCCCAAAAGGGTTTACGAAATATGTGATGAAATCGAAAGAAGGAATTTTAAAGACCTCCATCTCATGTGTGACAACGGAATTAGAGCGGATAGGGTTGATTTTGAACTTCTCAAAAGAATGAAGGAAGTTGGTTTTAAAATGTTAGCGTTTGGTGTGGAATCAGGGGATGACCGAATTCTGAAATTACTGAGAAAAAAAACAAAGGTAAAGGATATGGAAAAGGCAATTAGCATAGCCTGTGAACTTGGCTATATGGTTGAACTTTTTTTACTTATTGGAGTTCCAGAAGAAACATGGGACGATTTTGAACGTACGATAAAACTTGCCACAAAATATCCGGTAATGGCAGCAAGTTTTTACCACATTCTTCCTTATCCCAATACTGAGATGTTTCAAATCGCCGAAGAAAATGGTTATCTTCTCAGAAGGCCGGAAGAATATTTAAATGATGGCTCTCAACGCAGAAATACCCCCTTTTTATCAACGCCAGAATTTTCTTATGAACAAAGAAAAAAGGCTTTTGATTATGCTTATAAAAAAACGTCAGCTTCCATTAAAAAAACACAAAAGATTTTTTACAAGAAGAACGCTTCAGAAAAGTTGGAAAAAAAAGGACTCCCTAAGGGTCTGGCGCAATTCCTTGCAACAATATATTCCATTGAGTTTCTTCATGACCATATTTTCAATAATACTTTTATCGTTGATCTCAAAAAGCACCTCAAAAAACGCTCCATTAAAAAATAAAAAGTATAGAGCCTTTAAACTATGAGAGGTGTTTTCAGGAAAGAAACTTTGGTTCGTAAAGGACGTAAAGAATAAGGTAAATGAAAGTGCTGGTGACAGGAATTGCCACAAAAAGTGACATGGTGATTTTCCCCAAAATGCGATGCCGTTGAGCTCCGTCTGGTAAAAAATGTTCAATAAGGGTTTGCAGGGCAAAAAATAATGTAACCATGAAGGCAAGAACCGAGTAAAAAATCCAGCAGTCAGGAATACTGCATCGTAAATACCCTATGAGTCCAATCAAGAAAATTGTACCAAGAAACATTTTTAACCGTTTGTTTCTGTCTCCAATTCTTTCTCCTTCAATAAGTTTATAGTTTCCTTCCTCCTTTATCGATGTTTTAAAACCTAAATAAATCATGTAGAGTGCTGTAATAATGCCAAAAATTACCAATAAAATATGAACGATGAGCAAAGGAGTAAAAACCTGCATGTAAACCCAATCAGGACCTCCAAAGCCTTCTCTTCCTTCAATTGCAATAGTTGCAAGTCTGCGGACAACATAGTATGCACTAAAATAGATGAGCATTGAAGCCATGCCCCAGAGAATGAAATTGTGATGTCGAGTTCCTTTGCCCTTTTTTGCAGCATACCAACTGTAAAGAAAAATTGTTGTAAAAAAAAGAGAAAGCAGGTAGCTAAAGTCTGCCCCCAAAGTGCCGTAGGTTCCGAGAAATCCAGGTTTTGCCAGAAGTTCTTTCATAGTTACATTTAATTTTTAGAGAAGAAATCTTACCATACTTTGGTGCACCAATTATTCTAAGAAATAAGACTGAGAAATAGAGATAAAAACTAATTAACTCTTGAGACCATTGACGGGGCAAGCTTTGAACGGATTTTCAACTGAACAGCGACTTCACCAAGAGGTGAAGGTGCTGTTCAG
>JADGAW010000043.1 GCA_015231815.1 Nitrospinota bacterium | reverse complement strand
ATATTAGCTCTATTGGTAAATACGGTAGTGAGGATGATTGCTTTCATGAACCTGCCGGGATAACAGAAGATGAAGATGGCAGACTTTATGTCGTAGATAAATGTAATCATCGTATAGCTGTTTATAACGATAAAAAGTTTATGTATTCTTTGGGAAAACGAAAAACGGTTCAGGAAGATATTTTTGAATCGGTTTTGATTTTTCTCTACTCAAAATATACCAGTCTTTTTTTTGAGTTTCCGACAGATATTATCTATAAAGACGGTAAATTCTCTATTGTTGACTCTGGCAACCATAGAGTTGTTGTTATAGAAAGAAGCGGGAAGACTCTTTACTCGGTTGGTGGCTTAAATTATCCACAAAACATAGTAAATCTGGGAGATTCTTTTGCGGTTTCGGATATGAACAATAGTAAGGTTACTGTTTTTACTCCCTTCCTTAAAGAATCCTTTTCCTATAATTTTTCCCAGATTAACGATGAACCCCTTTACCCCTATAACCTTTTTACTAATGATGGGGGTTTAATTATAAGTTTTTCAAATTCACCCGACCTTTATTCAATAAACATTGATGCTGCTTTTCTTACTGAATTACCAAATAAGGAAATTCTTCTGGAAAAAAACTCTGCAACTTTATTGAATGCATTTTGTGCAACTACTGGTAAAGGGGAAAAAGTAACAGTTGATGCTCTCACTGAACTCCTTGAATCCTTTGAAGATGAAGGAACAAGAAACGACCTTCAGCACATTATTTCAATACTCCCATCATATATACAAAACCATGAGCCAGAAAGCTCCGGAGAAGCTGTTGAGATGCTTTCAACATGCATAACGAAGAGAATTGAAGAAGCATTAATGAAAGTAAAAAATCAATTGAATGACTTTTTGTCCTTTAAAGAAGAATTTTATCCGGACTTTGAAAAGCTTCTTCAGCCGATGATTCAGCAAGGACTTGAGGAACCAGACTACGACGAAAGACTGCTCGCCTTAAATGCCAAATGTGATCGGGAAAAAACTAACCTTCAAAATAGTATTTTTGATGTTATTAATCTATTTGCTCTTTCTGAAGATTTTTTTCAGAAAACCTTTACCAAAAACAGAGAGAATGTTCCAAACCTTTTACAGAACACTATCAGGCAAATCACAATGCTTGCAGATTTGTTCTTATTGACCTTTCACGAGAAGAACAGTGCCCTACAAAGAGGAAAGGATATACTCAGGAACAATCAGACACAGAGTAATGAAATGATAGTGAACCTCTTACAAGCCTACTATAGAGTATTGGAGTTAAATGAGTTTGCAGGCTCACTATCGATTCCCTTTAAGGTTCACCTGAGAATACTTAAAACCATCATAAAGGAGAGGGGGAATATTGAATCACGGGAACATTTTCAGGCTCTCAAGGAAAAATTAAGAGAACTCTACCTCGTACTGGACTTTGAATGGTCTAACCATTGGATAACCGAAGGACATGTTTTTGAGGCGATGGAGGACTTTCTGGTTTACTTTGATCAAAAGGCAGAAGAGGTAAGTTCGATTAAAGAAAACAAGGATATAGATGATTTCATAAAGCTTTTGACAGGGGAAGAAACAAATATAAATATTGCTCTTTCATCATTAACCCACTTTCAGGCAATTAAGACAATTGAGAATGGCGTAAGCAGTGAGGGTTTAGAAGCTCTGGAAAATATTCCGTCCTCGTCTGTTCATAAAATATTAAGCATAATTATTCAATTTACTCTGGACAATGAAAAAAACCTACAGATCCTCTTGGAAGAAAAAGAAAAATTAATTGAAGATATTGAGACTAAAAGTATTCAAAGTCGGTGGTATTTAAACTCCTTTGTTAAATCAACTCTCATGGGACGTGAAATTGCTTTAATGGACTTAACGCATATTGCTCTGAATGAAGAAATTTCCTTTGCAACATACAAGCATCAGGTTTCTCTTTTTTACCTTATGCTATGCAACTATTCACTTTTTCATTCATTAATAAAAGAAGGCAACCATGAAGAGGCAAAAAAAATCCCAGAAAATATTGAAGTTTTAACGAAAAATTTCCAACAACAATATGATGCTTTAAGGGAGGAGCTTGTAAATACAAACAAGAGAATGATGGGCTCTAATATTATGGAGAGTAATTATTCTGAATTGGAAAAAACAGAGCTGAACGATGTTATGAAAAAGAATAAAGGTAATCGAATTGATTTTCAAAACCAATTTCTCTTAAGAAAGCTTTTGATACATTTTTCTCGACTGCAAAGTTTAACCTCTGCCTTTGATCAATATTTTCAAGAAAAGCTCACCGCTGACAAAACCAAAAAGAACGATCTTTCATCTGTTGCCTTTTCCGTTCTTATTACCTCAAAAGGACTTCAAGAAGGAGAAATACTTGACCCATCACATATTCAATTTGTTAATAACGAACTTTGGGTTTGTAATCCTCAACACAACAATATTTCTGTCTTTACTTTAGAAGGAGATTATTCCCGTATTGCACTGAACCTAAAGTATCAAAATGGTTCAGGAAACATAACAGCTTTTGATGTTGATAAAGAGGGAAATATTTATGTAATAAATCCATTTACAAACGTATTAGAGATTTATAACGGTCATCACCAGCTTATTGCTCGACCGTCAGATAATGAACTCAAAGGCAAACTCAATATGCCAGCAAAAATAACCTGCTCCCCCAATGGTAATTTATTTATTGCCAATATAAACAACAACAATATCTTAGAAATTGATTTTTCGGGAAAACTACTCAGAACAATTACTCATGCAGGGGAGAAACCCTTCACAACCCCCTCTAATGTTGTTTTTCTTAATAACGGAAACATCGCTGTTCCAGAGTTCACCAATAAAACCATAAAGCTTCTTGATAGCGGTTGGAACCTGATAAAAGAGTTTTCAACCAACGACAGTAACGTGAACTCTTTTACTGGAGGGGCAGTTGATAAAAAAGGAAGGATTTGGTTTACTAACCTACCAAGACAGAGCCTATACGTTTTTGATAGTGAACTGAACTTCCTTTTTACCTACGGACGTAAGGGAAAAAACAAAGGAGAATTTATGAACACCTTTTACCTTACCTCACATGAGGGCGTACTATATGTCATAGACAGAACCAATAACAGAATCGTTAAGCTTGATATTATCGACTGAGGTTTTAAAGAGTTGTATTTACTTCGGTCATTGCTGCTTTATGAGCAGGATTTAATTGAAGACATTCCTTAAAATACTTTTCTGCACCTTTCCTCTTGAGCTCTTGTTCAACTTTCCCAAGATGATAGTAGGCGTTCCCTTTTATGTTTTTATCTGCTTCTTTATTTTGAGTGATGGCTTGAAATCTTACAAAGGCTTCGTTAAGCTTATTCATTTTTTTGAGGATTGAAGCAGAATTATAGAGAGCTAAAGTGTGATGTTGATTTTTTTCCAAGCAGGTGTTGAAGGAATTTAAAGCAGCTTTGTCATCATTTTTTCTTACATAAAGAAGTCCCTGCTGGAAATAGCTTTCCGGCTCATTGGGTTTAAGCTTACTAATTTGTTTAAGCATTTCCATGCTTTTATCCAACTCCCCTGCCTCACGGTAAAGGGCACTCAGGTAAAAGAGGTTTCCAAAATCGTGAGGGTTTAGTTCAAGTGCTTTAAGTCCTTCCTCAATTCCCTTTTGGTACTCACCATTTTCCAGATAATAGGGGTAAATGCCCCCAAACTCATTTCCTGAAGCTAATTTATCAAACCACTCAAGTTTTTCCTTAATGGTCATTTCAGCAGAATATTTTCCTGTTTCATTAAATGCATAGCGTTTATAAAGAGCAAAATAGTTGTAGTAAACAATATCTAAGCGATATTCAATGCCAGTAAGTTCCTTAAGAGTCTTTATATCAAAATTGTGAAACCCTTTAAGAATATATTCCGGCTTATGCTTTAAAAAGCCTTCCATCAAATGGTCAAATAAAACCGCAAAATATTTATTATTAAAGGGTTTAATAATAATGTTCAGATATGCATCAATACTCGGGGTATTGGTTAATTGATACAGCTGAATAAGGTTTCCCCACACATAAAACCGTTTCCCTTTTGGTAGTTTTTGCTTTAAATCTTTGGCAATTTCTGGAATGAGAATATATTGAGCTGAGATATCAAACAACATTGCTGCTTTGCGAAGGTCTTTTTGACCATAAAATTTAACAAAAATCTTAAGAGAACAATATAAAAGAACAACTAAGGTTATTCCAACCACCACCTTGAATAGGACTATTTCCTGTTGCATGAAAACCCAGGAATAAAAAACACCCGCCAAAACAGACATAAAATGAACCAACGGTAAATAATGATAAGCTGAATATCCCCTTTGCGGTAAGAGAATCAGTAAGGTAGCGAGAAACCAAGGAAGCATTACTGCTGGGTTTTGTTCTGAAAACAGAAAAAAAACTCCTAACCAGACAGGAGCAGTTTGCTGCAAAAGGTTGTTTAATTCCCCTTTATAAAAGGTAATTCCACCGACTCGGTACTTTAAGACCAATACATTTTTAACGGTTGCCATAATGGCAATAAACTGTTTCCAAGCAATTCTATTTTTGCCCCAATAACAATATATTTGAAGGGCAAGAAATGCAGCGAAAATAGTAAGAAAACCAGCCGATAAATAAAAGCTGTTTACAATAGAACCGGTAAAAAAGAAAAAAACAAAAATATAACCACCAATAAGGTATTTAAAAAGAAATGCAATACAGAAAATTGCTCCAGAAAGGAAAAAAAAGCTTGTATCACCGGTTTCAAGAGCTTTTTGAAAGAAGAAAATACCCCATAAAGCAGGCAATAAATAGTAATTTTCCGTATGCACTGAAAACCAACGCAGATAGGGAGCGGAAGCATAAATGCCATAAAGAAAGGCTGTAATAAGTGCCGGAGTTGTTCCGTAAAAATCTTCTACTACAATATAAGTCGAATAAACCAGAAGAAAATGATATACCGTTGAAAAAATTCTTATTGACCTAATTTCTGGAGGGAAAAAATGGTAAATGAACTGAAAAATATAGGTGACAAAATTGGGGAATAAAGCCCACCCGTCATCAATCAACCGCAAGCCATCTTTTCTAAAGTACGGTAAATAGGTGTGGGAACCGGAATCCTCATCATGGGGGAAATTAAAATAAGGCTTCCTTATATACAATATTCCAATACATAAGAAAATTAAGGCTGGTATCGACATAAAGGCGTTCTTATTTCTTCATTAAGTAAATTGTTCCAAAGACTTCCCACTCAATATTGTCCAATAGGGCTTGATTCAATACAAAACTACCTTTTATTAACCTACTTATGCCAATTAAACCGTTTAAGCAAGTAGTTTGGAATGCACTGGGTAGCTCTCTTTCTTTGTTCATCGGTAAAAGTATCGAGCCATTCATTAAGTTCACCTTTTCGGTAAAGCTTTTCCTTAGTTGGTTTTGGTAAAGATTGCGCTTTATAAGGATCAAGGGAGTAAAATTCTAGAATTCTTTTGGTTACATTTAAGGGGTCTTCTTTTATTTCTTTAAATTCCACAAGAAGGATTTTGATTGAACCATAGCCATTTTTCTCTATTTCAAGCCACTCTTCAATCCATACAATTAATTGTGGAAGATAGTTTTCAATAAGGCAATCAATACGGTCAGATATCCCCCACATATTAAAGCCATCAGGACAAAATGCTTCTGGAGATGCTTTGTTAATAACCTGATCCCATATACTTTTTTCTTCGATAAACCATGCAAAAGATAACAATGCTTGCCGAGGGTCTCGGATAGTTAAAATAATTCGATTTATATTACAGCGCATAAGTTGATTCAGGTGGTAAGGTGTTGCTTTTAAATGATCTCGTATTACACAACCTCCATACTGACATCTCTCAAGCCATTCGGGTACGATTTTATCTTTGAAAACACCGTACAATGAGATTCTTTTATAGGGAAGGTTAAGCTCCTCTGATAAGCTCATTGCAAGGTATGTACTCCCACTCTTGGGAGAAGAATTAAAAAAAATTGTTGGGATTTTTTCAGCCCTCTTTTCTACCCATAGTTGCTCCTCAACTTCGGCGTTTAAGAATTCCCAATTTTGTATTTTTTGTTCCAACAACGCTAAACTATCATCATAAATGGTTTCTATTTTCGTAACCTTATCTATACCTTCCTTATACAATTCCTCTTTAATTTCCTTTTCGAAAGTCATTGATGAGATTAAAAGGATTTCGGGAGGCTCTTCTTTAATATCACATACAGATACAACCTCTACACCAAAAGCACTCTCTAAAGTACTTCCCTTTTTATCTACAATATACATCGGTATTAACTGAGGAATTTCCCTCAGTAAAATATGTGTATGTTCTCCCGTTCCATAGAGAGCGATTTTTTTTTGGTTTTTTAACCACTTTTTTATTACCGTTGTTTTTCTTTTTCTTTCTTGAGTAGCAACTGTTTGTAATTGCTCTCTTAATTCTTTCAGTTTATTTATAATTCGCATAAGGAATAAAGGTGGTAGTTATTTTCGTGAAGATATCCACTTAAGGTAAACTTTTTTCTTTCGTTGTATTGGTGTTGGAACATCATGAAAGCTTAACAAGAGATATAAATACGTAAATGCTCTTTTATGAGTATAGTTAAATTTCACTGCTTGTTTCATGTAGGAAAGAGCCTCATTATAGTTTTCTTTAATGATTTTAATCTCACCAAGGTGAAAATAGATACTACTTCTTGTTGATGAATGTAGTGGTTTCTTTAATAATTGGTTAAACCCTTTTTGGGATTCGAGATACTTTTTTATTCTTTTTAACTCGGATGCCTTATTGTATAAAGTGAGAGCATCCTCATGATTTATTGTTGTTAATTGCTCATAGTTTTCCGAAACGTTTTTTGCATTTTCTGTCCAACAGGTTTTACAAAACTCTGGTAGTTCTGTTTGTTCACAACTAAAGTGCAAGTACCTTAAATATCTTAAAGGAAAGGAATTCCAAAATTCTTTTGGTAAATAGCCTTGAGTCTTTATTGGTAAGGAAAGTGATGAGCAGCAGACGGTTGGGGAATCAAGTTCATAGCCAAAATTTACAATATTATCAATACTCATGCATGGACTGTTCGCATTATGAAGAAATATATTTTTAATGGATGTTCTTACATCCAGTCCTTTTTTCCGCCATATTTTTATGATTTGATTTAACCTGTTTTTGTTGACATTAAAATTATCAAAAAGTGATGTATCAAAAAACATTTGCTCTATAGGAACGAATGGAACTAAAAAAACTTCATTCACCTTATATTCATAAGAAAAGTTTAATAGCTCATCGAGAGAAGCAATATTTTCCTTATCGACCGCAACTCTAATACTTATTTTTGGAGTTTTGCCGCTATGTTCATGCTTTATCTTCTGAAGGGTTTTAATTTTTTCCCAAAATCCTCTTATATAGTTTTTCTTTCCTCCTCCGTGACCAATTGAGCTGTTACCATCAAAGGAAAACTGTAGGTAATCAAGGTTACATTCAATTAACCGAAAAAACGTATTTTCTTTTAGTGGAACACCACTTGTTACGAGATAGGTTGTTTTTTTTCGAGTTTTTTCCAGAAAGTCAAAGATGTAAGGCGACTCTAATGTTTCCCCTAGACCAACAAAAGAAATGATGGATGACTCTTTTATCCATGGCATTAATGAATTAAATTCATCGTGGGTTAGAAACTTTTCTTCTCTTATTGATGTGGTATTTTGAAAACCAGAGCTACACATCTTGCACCCTAAAGTACACTTGTATGACGTTGGTATATTAATTATTTTGGGAGGAAACGCTCTTAAATTTTTTAATGGGACAGGTTTATCTTTTACTGCGTTAAGAAGTTTTAGTATAAGTTGGTTGCTACACTTTTTGTTACCTGAAAGCAAGAAAAAAGCTTCGTTTAACTTATCAGTTAAGATTAAGTCTAGTGGATCATTTCTTAAATATTCATTCACCATATCTTGGTTCAATTCATAATGTTACTCGCTTTAATAAAGTCGATCTATCAAAGGCAGTTTTCTTTTAACCACGTTAGATTAAATTTCTTTTTTCTTTTGTATTGCTTAGGTTTTTCAAGAAGTCTTAACAAAAGATAAAGATAAACAAATGCTTTCTTATGTTCAAAGTGGTGTTGAACCGCCAACGTAAAATAACTCAATGCTTCTTTATACTCCTTTTTTGCCAGCACTATTTCTCCGAGATGAAAATAGGTTTTTCCTATAAGAGGAAAGTCTGGGTTGAGGTCTAAAATATTTAGGAATAATCCTTGTGCTTCTGAAAGCTTCCCTTCACATTTAAGATTTGATGCCCTATTGTAGAGGGAGTATTCTTTCTCTAAATTTTTAGGGGTAAGAAAGTCCTCACCAACTTCAGAAAACTTTTGAGGGTTTTCCGTCCAACAGATTTTACATAAGGCTGGAAGGTCATTCGACTCAGAACAAAAATGAAGATACCTGAGATACCTGAATTGAAAGGAGTTCCAATATCTATATATTGTGCCTCCACTTATTTCCATGGGTAAATTAAAACTTGTACAACAAACTGTGGGACGTTCTATATCAAGAGCAAAGTTAACAAAATTATCAACATAAAAACAGGTATTATTGGAGTCATGAAGTTTTTTATACCCAACAGAAACATTAATCTCCATCCCCCTGTTTTTCCATTGTTTAACTTTTTTATTAATTAGCTTTTTAGATATCTGAAATGATGAGAAAAAAGAAGAACCGAAATAGTCCTTATGGAGTGGATACATCAGGGCAATTATGATTTCATCGATACCATTTTTTTGTGCTTCCTCAACAATTTCATCGATACCATCAAAATTTTCTTTATCGAGAGTTAACCTCAGGCAAAGGTGAGGAGATTTACTCTTAAGCTTTTTTTTAATCTCTTGAATTATGTTAACTTTTTTCCAAAAGTCGTTGATATACTTCTCTTCCCCCCCACCGTGTCCAACAGAGCTTTTTCCATCAAAGGAAAGTTGGAGGTAGCTCAGTTTACTCTCAATGATTTCTTTAATATTTGAAGGGTTTAAGTTGACCCCGCTGGTTAATAAAATCGTGACCTTATGGTTAACGCTTCGTATAAAATCCAGTACATAGGGGGAATACATTGTTTCACCAATTCCAGCAAACGTAATATGCGAAGCTTTTTCAACCCAAGGCAGGAGTTTTTTAAAATTTTCAGGTGTTAAATGTTTTTCTTCAGAATGGGAAAGAGTGTCCTGAAAACCGGACAAACACATCTTACACCCAAGATTGCAGGTATAACTTGTTGAAATATTAATAAGTTTTGGTAGCCTTGACTGTAATTTTTTTAAAGGATATGGTTTGTTTTTCGTTTTCTTTAAGAGAGATGAAACGATTTCCAACCCTGAATTAACCTCTTTACTTAGCTCTTTTTCCGCAATGTCTGTATCGTCATTGAGAATAGCATTATAGATTTCATTTTCTGTCATATTGGTACTTTCAGGGTGTTGGACAAGATTGAAAATTTTACCATTGATTTCTTGTACGAATCATACCTATCGGCATACCTCAATCAAAACTTTTCCCTAAATATCAATAAGAAAATGATGACAGGTATGAGATAGACATGAAAAAAGAAAATAAGGCTAACCTGAAAGCAATTTTTCAGTAAAAAAACAGTTTTTTGGGGAGAAATTACTAAAAAAAAGTTTCGAAAAAATAAATAACAATAAAGAATAAAGCTGTTTTATTCTCATTAAAGATAGTTAACGTTGATTATCTTTTTAATAGTTTTTTAACAGTCTATTTACCTACTGCAAAGAGGTATAAAGCAAATATTGTATTTATGCAAATAAATTAAGTAGCAACAGTAACTCATGTTTTCTCCTTAGAATAAATAGTTGTAAATTAGGTGATTTATATCATACTGTAAAAGAAACTCATGGTTTTCTTATTAAATTATAATCAATTATACATGCCGTTAATATTTATACTATTTACTTAATATAAACTAATTACTTAAATGCTATAACCAGTGGTAGAATGATTTTTCTTTTATAAATGTTCAATAACAAAAACCACTATGGAGGGAGGTGATTTTTTTGAAACCATTAGCACATTTTTTTCTTCTTGTATCTCTGTTGATTGTTCAACCTGCAGTTAGCATTGGAGGAGTAACCGGAAACAGTAATGTTACCCTTACATCTTCGGGGAATTCGTCTTCATCCCAGCTTTTAACTTCACCTAACGTTATTCAGTATAGTTCTGTTGGACAAAGCTCTCCTCTTGGAATCATCAGTAACAGTAACTTCATTCTCAAGTCAGGAATGCTGTATGGGCATCTCTTTAATCAGGACTTTAATTCAGCAATTCCCAATGTAATGAAAGAGCTTATAAGAATTCAGGGCTCCGGTTCTCTTTCCAAAAAGGAATCGTCAAAGCTAAAGAATGCAATAAAGGAGCTTGATAAGGCGTTTGATTCTTATACGAAATACCAGAATGGAACAACAAAGGAACTTAAGGATGTTCTGGAACGGGTGAAGAATTTCATCAACAAGGTGGAAGACATTCATGGTGAGGATACTGAGAGCAGCATAAAAATGATGCTTTTATCTTCTGAACTGGAGGTAACAGTAGCTATTAACAACAGGGAGTTAATTCTGGGAAAAACAGACAGCAGTATCGTCAAAGCAAGAACAGATCTTTCTCAAGGAATTGACAAACTTTACGCAGGAAACTACGAAAAAGCAATAAAGGCATTTCAGGAAGCTTTTAAGAAAACCTTAAAGAAAGGTGATAGAAACGAAGAGAATGAAAGCCATCATGAAAACGACCAGAAACACGAAAACGATAAACATAATTAAGGAGGTTCTATGTCGAAGAAAACTGTTGCATCGTGTGTTGCACTGCTCTGCTTTCTTTTCAGTGCTGTCGGCTATGCCGGAATACCACAAACAATTAACTATCAGGGCTTATTAACAAAGACCAACGGAAAACCGTTAACAGGAACGGTTGACTTGGTTTTTTCCATTTACGATGACGATCTGGCAGCAAACCCAGCTGCAAACCTTTTATGGCTGGAAAGCTACTTTGCTGTAAATATTCAACAGGGGGTACTGAACATTGAACTTGGTGGTAACCCTATCGTTGATCCAATGGGCAACCCAATACTCTTACCAAACGGAACACCACTTCCGACCCTGGTTTCTGTTATTCAAAGTCTTCCGACAGGAGGAAACAGATGGATGGAAATCATGATAAACGGCGTTCCCATGGCTCCACTTCAGCAATTTTCTTCCACAGCATTCAGTATGCATTCCGGTACGGCAGATGATGTACCGGGAAAAGATATTACTCCCAACACAATTACCATAAATGGAACTCTTGTTATTGACGCTAATGGAGAGTGGGTTGGTCCTCCGATAATTGCAGGGGCAAATGCAACTTCGGTTGCTTCAACATCTGCTGCGACAGCAACAATTGATGTAAATAAGATTCTACAACTTGAAATTCCTAAAGCTATTGACGGAGTGAACGCCACCAGTGTTGCTTCAACCCTTATGGCAACCGCTATTGTTGATCCATCTGGTATTTTGCAATTTGAAATTCCCAAGGCAATTGACGGAGTTAACGCAACGAGTATTGCTTCAACCCTTGCCGCTAAAGCTTCTGTTGATCCGGCGGGTATTTTACAACTGGGAATTCCTAAGGCAATTGACGGAGTAAATGCCACAAGTATTTCAGCAACCCTTATGGCAACGGCAACTATTGACGCAAATGGAATTCTTCAGTTTGGTATTCCCAAAGCAATTAACGGAGTAAACGCAACAACCCTTCCGGTTGGTTCTAATGTTACAGCAAGTA
>JADGAW010000042.1 GCA_015231815.1 Nitrospinota bacterium | reverse complement strand
TTTTTCAGTGCTTCATTGATAATGAAGAGATGAGGAAGTTAATTCTCTCTTATTTTTCTTAGTAGTATTCTGTTTAATAGTTTGTTTTGTAATTTAAAACAAAAAACCATGACGTTGCGCATAAAAATATTATCGGAAAAAATTTCCAACCAAATCGCTGCTGGTGAAGTTGTTGAACGACCTGCCTCAGTGGTAAAGGAGCTGGTGGAGAACGCTGTTGATGCTGGTTCCACCATGGTTGAAATTGATATCAGGGGAGCTGGAAAAAGCTATATTATGGTCAAAGACAACGGTTTTGGTATGGAAAAAGACGACCTCTTTACCGCCTTTGAGCGTCATGCTACTAGCAAAGTTGCCAATGAAAATGACCTCGCTTCAATAAAAACTCTCGGATTTCGTGGCGAGGCACTGCCAAGTATTGCCTCGGTGTCAAAGGTTAGAATGGAGTCACGAAATGAATCATCTGAGAACGGAGCTGTAATTAAAATCGAAGGAGGTAAAACTCTTACCTTTGATGAGGTTCCCCTATCTAAAGGAACGAGGATGGAAGTCAGTCATCTTTTTTTTAACGTTCCTGCACGAAGGAAGTTCCTGAAAACCGATACAACAGAGCAAAACCATATAAACAATGCGGTTATTCAGCAAATTCTGGCAAACGAAACTGTAGGCTTTCACTACATCATTAACGGGAAGCTGTTTGTTAAGGTTCCCCCTGAAGCCAGCTTTCTCCAAAGAGTAAAGCTGCTTTTCGGTGAATCTTTGGCGGAAAAACTCATTCCCGTAGATTTTACCTACAATAGTATTGCGATCAAAGGCTATATTATTCATCCGAACTTTTCCCCTTCCCATGCAAACTACCAGTTTTCTTTCCTTAACGGACGTTTTATTAAGGACAGAGTTATCTATCATGGCGTTCTCAGCGGTTTAAAGAACGTTATGAGTTCAGAAAAAAAACCGGGTTATTTTCTGAACATAGCTCTTCCCTATGATTCTGTTGACGTGAATGTTCATCCCTCAAAATACGAGGTGCGCTTTGTACAACCACAGCAGGTACATTTTGTTTTAGAGCAGGCAGTATTATCTGCTCTGGAAAATAAAAGAGAGGATTTTTCTCCTGTAGAGGAAAATAAGCCTATTGAAACCCCCGATGAAATTAAAAGAGAACTTACCCCACTTCCTACTTCCCACGACCCATTGGCTGAAAAACATTTCAATACGTGGAAATCGGTACAAAGAGGAGTTGAAAGCCAAAGTGGTTATACTTCGGGCTTTAAACCCTTTAGTCCTTCAAAGACAAGTGACAAGAGCTTTAAACCTCATGAGTTTGAGCGAGATTTTTCCGAAAAAAAACCGTTGCCCCAATTTGAACTGAACTTCGACAGTGTTTCACCCTCGTTGCAGTTTTCTCATTTAAACTATATCGGGCAATGGCAAAAATCATTTCTTCTCTTTGATTCAGAGGACGGAATTATTCTTGTTGACCAACATACAGCTCATGAGCGTATAAAAAAAGAAATATTAACGAAAAACTATGAAAGAGGTTCCATTGAAAGAAGTAACCTTTTAATTCCAGTTAGAGTAGAAGTACCAATCGCTTTGGTTGAAATGGTAAAGAAAAACCTCAAGGGTTTTGCCAGGATAGGGTTTGATATAGAAAGTGCTGAAAACAATGCATTTTTTATCAACGGCATTCCTGCTCTTGTCTCTGAAAGTCCTATTGAGGAGCTTTTTGACGACCTCATTGCCGCATTTTCCGAAAACCCAACCGTAACCTTTACTGGTTTAATCGATGATATTCTTGACCGAATTGCCTGCCACAGTGCAGTACGGGCAAATCAAAAACTTGACCGTGACTCGGTAAAACTTTTGTGCAAACAGTTAGACGAACTTAAGATTAAGCTTAGTTGTCCTCATGGAAGACCAATTGCCCTGCTCATAAAATCACGGGAAATTCTAAAGGGGTTTCATAGGGTGTAGATGAGTTGATGGGTGGAACAGTTGAACGGTAGAAGGGTAGGAGGTAGATGAGTAAAGAGTTGAGGGGTTGAACGATAAAAGGGGCGGGGTTTCAGGATTGAAGGGTAGGTGGGTAATGTTACTGGAGTTTTATTGAGGTTAGGACAATTTCCCTCGGTAGTTCTCCTTCCTGCCAGAGTACCTTTAAGGTGATTTTATAAAGTCTTGGTTGTTTTTCTTGCTCCAGATCAGTCAACGCCTGTACTTCTTCACTCTCAATTTCAGGAGCATCTTCCTCGGCAATTTTTGGCTCATAGCTTTCAACTTGTGATTCCCAACGTAAATCCTTCAGTTGAGAAAATCCATAACCTTTTTTTTCCTCATTTTGTTCCTGTTCCAAAAATTCTTCAAAATCACCCATCTCGCCATTTAGTGCAATTTCCTTTTCGGCAAGAATTTCGTTCATTTTTTGCTGGGCAAGAACCGTAACTTTCGTGTAATCAAAGGAGGTTGCTGCGACCTTAAGTCCGCCGGAAAAAAGTTCAATGATTGTTACCAAAGCTATCGCCATAATCGCAACGGCAACCATAACCTCCAACAGCGTAAACCCTTTTTGCTTTTGAAAACCTCTATTCATCGTATATCCAAAAATGTTTAGTTTGAGGTTTATTATAGTAGGAAAAATGATTTGGTACTGTTCTGATCCAACCAGAAGATTCGTACAAATAAATTGAAAATACTCATTGACGATATTTCATTTCACCATTTTAAAAATGCTGAACATTCCTCAATTGGGGTTTGCATACCTTCTTTTATTAACGCTCGCATATCAGGAATTGAAAGAAAGTAAAGAGCCTCCTGAATTGCCCCCCAGTCATCTTCAGAAATTAGTAGTACTGTTTTGTTCCTTTTCCCTGAAAAATTTCCTTTCCATGCATTTCATTTTCTTTTATTAATAAGTTAGAGCCAAAAAAATTATATTGAATTTGTGAAATTACTTCTTCATATTTTATAACCTTATCTGCTGAAAGAATAATACCCCCAACATAAAAGTAAGGATATTCATTACTATATTTATTCTCATCAAAGTAGGCGAGGTGCATTCTATTAGACCCTTTATACGTTTCGTTTGAGTTTGTCTTCCATAGCTTTGTTTTGTTGGTAAACAAAGACAAGAACTTCTGCTACCACCTGATAGAGTTCTTCGGGAATTTCCTGTTGGAGGTCAAGCTTGGAAAGAACATTCACGAGATCAACGTCCTCGTGAATGGCAACGCCATGCTCCTTTGCCAACTCAATAATTCTCTCGGCAATATGATGCTCCCCCTTAGCCACAATTTTTGGAGCATCCTTTTTCCTCGGATCATATTTCATGGCAACGGCTTTTTTCCGTTCTTCACTAGTGCTCATAAAACTTTTCGATTTAATGTTTTCTTTTCCTCTACGACACAATCAAGGATACCATTAGAAATATCTACCTTTACCCTATCGCCCTTATTTACCTTCTCAACCGACTTTAAAATTGTACCGTCCTCGTTTCGTGCTATGGAATAACCTTTGGAAAGCTGTTTCAAAGGACTCATAACCTCAAGCTTTTCGATGTTTAGTCTAAATTCCTTGTTCTTGGCTGTATAGACTTTTCCCATACTATTTTTAAGCCCCTTTACACCTTGCAGGAGATAATTCTTTTTTAAAGCAGTTTTCTTTTTCATATTTACCGAGAGCAGCTTTTCCTCAATATTTTTTTGCTTTATTTTCTTAATTTGAAGAAGAGTTGATTTACGGGATTTAAGCCTGTTAATTAAAGTCATAAACGCAACCTTCCTGCTTTTGAGGATATTTTTCGGGCTTTTAAGCTGTAACTTTTCGTTAAGGTGCTGTACTTTTTTTTCCTGTAGGTTTAAATGAGATGAAGTGTTGCGCTTAAGGGTGTATATAAGGTCATCAAGGTATTGAGAACGTTCAGATAAAAGCAGTTCAGGTCGAACAAGAAATCGCTGCTTTTCAAAAACCTCCAACCTTTGACGTTTAAGGCGAATATTTGAGGTTATATTCTGGTTTAAACGAATTTTCAGACTGTTAATTTCGTTTTGAAGTTCAATTTTTGAGGGAACAACAATTTCTGCCGCCTGTGTTGGAGTTGCTGCCCGAACATCTGCAACAAAATCTGCTATGGTGAAGTCAACCTCATGTCCCACTGCCGAAACAACGGGAGCTTTGCAGCCGAAGATAGTTCTTGCCACCACCTCCTCGTTAAAAGACCATAGGTCTTCAAGAGAACCACCACCACGTCCGGTAATAATTACGTCCGGCTTAAAGGAGTCAGCTAACCTGAGTCCATTCGCAATCGGAATTTCCGAGCCTTTACCTTGAACAGAAACCGGAACAATATAAATTTCTATATTGGGAAAGCGCATGGTGATATTTTTAATCATGTCCTGTACTGCCGCTCCAGTGGGGGAAGTTACCAAACATATTTTTCGGGGAAGTTTTGGCAACGGTTTTTTATGCTGTTCGTCAAAGAGTCCTTCTTCTTTTAGTTTTTGTTTCAGTGCCTCAAACTGTTGAAAAAGTCTTCCTGCTCCCTTTAGACAAAAATGGTTGACGATAATTTGATATCTTCCGTTTCGCTCGTAGATGGTCAAGCTTCCGGTAACCTCAATCTCTTTTCCATGTTCAGGGTAACCACCCATTCTTGCGGCAGTTCCTTTAAAAAGAACTGCTGGAATGGTTGCCCCGTGAATATCCTTGAGGGTGAAATAACAATGACCCGAAGAAATTGCTGGTTTTACCACCTCGCCTTCCAGTTTTACGCTAAAAAAGCGTGACTCCAGAAGCTTTTTTGCCTCCCGGTTGATTTCGGTAACGGTATATACTTTTTTTTCTTCCATAGCTGTGGGGTATATCGTGAGAGGTGAAGGGTGAATGATCTTTGTTGAAAAATATTTGATTTTTAACTATTCACTTATTGCTTTTCGCACTTCACTTCTTACTCTTCACTTTTCACTGCATCACTCATCACTCTTTACTACTTACTTCTCACTTCTCACTCGCCATTTCAATCGCATCACCAACGTTGTATGCTTTTTTGGCTTTACTTCCCATGAGTTTTTGGGCATTGGAAACGGAAAGGTTCTTCTCCGGTCTGAGTCCTACAAGGTTTTCTTCACTAAACATTTCCCCCTCTTTTATTGTGGTATTACAATAAAGTCCTCTACGAATATTTTTAATATTTTCTTTTTCAGTATCGGATAGTTTTTTTACTCCATCTCCAATTATGACACTAATGTCATCGGCAAATGTTCGTAACTCAATCAACTCCTCAACATTCATTGATATAGCATGATCAGAAAAAGCATGTTTTTCGGCAAGTTTTTTATCCAGAGTAAAATGCTTTTCAATTATTTTTGCCCCCATTGTTATGGCAATTTTTGCTATTTCAATCCCCAGAGTATGGTCTGATAAACCAGAAGGCAGGCAAAAATCTTCCTCTAATGTTTGCATCATCAGGAGGTTCATGTCTTCTGGATGTGCTGGGTAATCAGAAACACAATGCATGAGATAAATCTGTTGGTTAATGGGCAAAATAGCATCAAGCAGGTGCTGTATTTCATCCAGCGTTGAAAGTCCGGTGGCAATGAAGAGGGGTTTGTTTTTTTCTGCAACTTTTTTTACAAACCAAGGGTTATTGGAATCCATTGAGGCTATTTTGTAGGCAGGCACTTCATTTTTATTGAGAAATTCTACAGAGCTTTCATCAAATGCCGTCGAAAACAATTGTATCCCCTCCTTTTTTGCCATATCAAAAAGAGTTTGCTGATCTTCAAAGGAAAGCTCCACCTTTTTCATCTGCTTAAAGTAGGGCACTGATGGGTGAAGAAGTTTTTCCGTTACGAAAGACTGAAGCTTAACGTAATCTGCCCCCGCTTCATGAGCTTGAAAAATCATTTCCTCTGCGAGCTTAACATCTCCGCCATGATTAATACCAACTTCAGCAACAAGAATTGTTTTATTTCCTAAAAAGCTTTTATTTCTCTGCATAACGTCCCTAAGCGATTAAAATATGTGGCTTGAATTTTATCACGCAAGATAACAGGAGGCGGAAGAACTGTTTTCCTGAAATTGAGAGATAGAGTTCATTTTATTATTTCGATATCAATCGAAAGGTTTTTACTTCTTTTTACTGATTACTTTTTCCTGACACTAAATGACAACAGAATATCTTGAAATAATAAATCGGGTACATAACCCGTCCCGTTATATTGGAATAGAAGTTAATTCTGTTCATAAAGAGATCCAACCTGACAATGTTCATCTCTGCCTTGCTTTTCCTGATAAATACGATATTGGTTCATCACATCACGGGTTAAAAATTCTCTATCACTTAGTAAATAATCAGGATGGCTTTCACGCAGAACGCCTTTACGCTCCAGAAGATGATTTTGCAGAAGCGTTACAGGAAAAGGAGCTTGCAATTCCTTCTTTGGAGAGCAAAACCCCTTTACATAACTTTGATTTAGTTGGATTCTCCCTTCAATATGAGTTGAGTTACACCAACCTTCTTTACCTTCTGGACTTGGGAAAAATTCCTTTATTCTCTGCCGAACGCTTAGAAGCTCACCCCATAATTATCGCTGGAGGACCATCTGCTTTTAACCCAGAACCCTTAGCAGAATTTGTTGATATTTTCTTTATTGGAGATGGAGAAGCTCAACTCTTAACCTTTCTTAAACTCTTTAGAGAGTTAAAGTTGCTGAAATTAAGTCGAAGAGAAAAACTCAATACCCTTTACGCTCTCGCATACAACAAAGAAGCTTTCCTACAAAGCAAAACGGAGAAAAATGCATATCAGGAGTTAAGAAACAAATATGATACAGTAATGCTTACGGGTCTTTATTTCCCTCACTATACAAAACTTAACGAGCTTGGTGTTCCCCTACATATTGACGGCGAGGAGCTGACGGTTAAAAAAGCTGAAATAGCTGACCTGAATAGTGTTACCCCAGAATCAGCGGTTTTTGTCCCCTTTGGCGACTCTGTTCATAATCGGGTTTCAATAGAGGTTGACCGTGGCTGTACTCAGGGTTGCAGATATTGTCAGGCAGGCTATATTTATCGCCCTGTACGGGAAAGAACTCCTGAGGTTATTGAGTCGGTTGTTCGTGAAACCATACCTAAAACAGGATATGGAGAAATTTCCTATTTGTCTTTGAGTCTTGGCGACTTCAAAGGGCTTGCATCAACCCACAACCTTTTATCTGAATTTGTGCAGGAAAATAACATCAAGGTTTCCTATCCTTCTTTAAGAACTGGTTCTTTTAAGGGGTTGATTTCTGATGACTCACACATGAAAAGCTCCAGTTACACCATTACCATTGAGGCGGGAAGTGAACGACTTCGTAGGGTCATTAACAAAAAAATCAGCAGGGAAGAGCTTTTTGAAACCGTAAAGGAAATTGTTGAAGCTGGTTACACAAAGCTGAAAATATATACCATGATTGGGCTACCCACCGAAACTACAGAGGATGTGGAGGAAATTGGAAAACTTGCCGTTGACTTACTGAAATTCTCCCGCTCATTGAACAAAAAAGGACTTCTTCAGCTTAACTTGGCAGTTTCTCCCTTTGTTCCAAAGTCTCAAACTCCATTCCAGTGGTCAAGACAAAATAGTCCGGAGGAAATATATAAAAAAATTGACGCTATTCGGGAAATTATTCGACCTCATAAAACAATTACCCTCAAATGGCACAACCCTTACACTTCATTTCTAGAGGGTATTTTTGCCAGAGGTGGCAGAAAAGCAGGGGAAATTCTCCTGAAAAGTTATAAATATGGAGCAAAATTTGATGCATGGACAGAATCCTTTAACCGCCAGGCTTGGGAACAAGCGTTAATCGGAGAAGAAACGTATTTAGAGGAACTGCTTTGGAAAGACAAAAGTGAAGAGACCCCGTTTCCCTTTGATTTTATCGATTGTGGTGTTTCAAAAGAATTTCTCTACAGGGAATATGAAAATGGGTTAAAGGAAAAAGTCGTTCCTGATTGCCGTGAAGAAAACCTGTGTATTAAGTGCGGAATTGACCCATGCTTTAAAAATATCTATATAAAAAATGACAGCACTGAACTGAAAGAAGAAAAAAAACCTGAGAAAAATATTGAAGGTGAAGAGTTTTATTTTGTCTTTTCCTTTAGCAAAACCGGCTGGGCAAAGTATCTTTCACACCATGAACTCATGGATATTGTATTACGACTTTTCAGGCGACTTCGTTTAAAACTTTTTTATAGTGGAGGCTATCACCCAAGACCTAAGTTGACCTTTTCAACTGCTGCTCTGCCAGTTGGTTTAGAAACAGAAAGTGAGGAGTTTCTTATCGTTTTTAAAGAAAAACCTGCTTATAGTAATGAGGAACTTGTTCATGCATTGAATTCATCATCTGTGAAAGGAATTTCCTTTAACTCTGTCCATGAAATAAAAAAAGAAGACAGAAAAAGAGCCTTTAGGGAATCAAAGCTGGCAGTTTTTCATATCCAGCCCCTTTTTAAAGAAAGAATTCCTTCAGAAGTGTTGGAAAAAGCTTTAGACGAACTGAAAAATAAATCAGACATTATTCTTAAAAGGCAGGGAAAGAAGGAAAAAGTCGTTAACGTAAAAGAAAGCTCTGTTTTTAAATTGTCTTTGGTTGAAGCCGACCATCCTCTTATTTATCTGGAAATTGATGCCAACTTTGGGTATTACTGGATTGCTTTAGGCGTTGGAGAAGAATTAATGAAGGCAATACATCAAGAATATCTTTGCATAAACATTAAAAAGCTTTAAGAAACGAGAGGATAGAAAAGAAACAGAAGTACTACAAAGAAAAGGTGGATATTTCTATGAGAAGATTATTTTTAAGCTTTTTTGTCAACATAGAGACAGCCTTGATTTCTTCCCGATTCTTTGGCCATATAAAGTGCCTGATCAGCTCGTGCCAACATTTCTTCAGGACCTTTATCTTCCTGCCTAAGCATAGAAACACCCAAGCTTAATGTTACACAATCACTGGTTTTTGAAGCTTCATGAATGAGTTTTTCTTTTCGTACAGCTTTGCAAAGATAATCAGCAAACAAAAGAGCTTTATCTTCTGGAGTTCGAGGAAGAAGAAGAACGAATTCCTCCCCGCCATACCGGGCAACAAAATCTCCGGGTCTTTTAACATTTTTTTCAAATTACCTGCTACATCCTTGAGACAATCATCCCCTCCTTGATGTCCATAGTGATCGTTATACAGTTTAAAATGGTCAATATCCACCATGATAAGGGAAAGCTCTGTTTTGTCCCGGTGTGCTCTTCTCCATTCAGTTTCAAAGGTTTCATCGAAGTTTCTTCGATTGGCAAGTTTTGTAAGACCATCTTCCCCTGAAAGTTTTTCAAGAGCACTATTTGCTTCCTCAAGTTGTGAGGTAACGTTAACAAGTGCTTTTTGCATGTCAGAAATACGTTCCATGGCATGAATTTTTGCTTCAAGAACTATTTTACTTACCGGCTTTTTGAGATAATCATCTCCCCCTGCTTTAATGCCATTTGCCAAATCCTCGTCATTCTGCATTGAGGTGAGAAATATGACAGGAACCCACTGTTTATCATCACAGTTTTCTTTGATAAGCTTTGTTGCTCCATGCCCATCCATTATTGGCATAACAACATCCATGAGAACAAGGTCAGGTTTTTCTGCTTTGAACTTTTCCACAGCAACTTTACCGTTTTCAGCGGTAACAATCTCGTGTCCCATTGACTTAATGTACTTTTCTATAACCATTAGGTTTACACGGGAATCTTCGGCAACTAAAACCTTCATTGTTTGCATAAAAATTTAAATAAAGAGTGTTGATTATATCGTAACTGAGGGTTTCCGTGATTGTTTTTCCTCTTTTACAAAACTGGAAGATAGCGTTTTAGCAAACAGACTATATCAAGCCCGTTTTTCTGGCATAATTAAAAATTCCTCCTGCATCAAGGATGTCCTTAACGTCGCCAAGAGTTTTTAATGAGTAGGATTCTCCGTTTCTTTTGTTGGTAAAACTGTTTAATGAAATGTTAATGTCTATTTCATCACCTGTTTTTATGCTATCAATAACCCTTTTAGTAAGTTCAAAAGGAATGAAAAAGCCTCCATCAATTGAGTTGCGGTAGAAAATTCTGGCGTAACCTTCTGCAAGAACTGCTTTTACACCAGCAATGTTAAGAGCAAATGGGGCATGTTCCCTTGATGAACCACATCCAAAGTTCTTTCCTGCAATAATAATTGAATACTCAGACTCATGACAACCTTCTTTAACAAAGGGAATATTACCATCGGGCAGTCCGGCCTGTGCTAATGGAACTGATGAAAGGGCAAATTTTCCGTAGTTTTTCTTCTCCTCCGGGTCACTGAGAGAATAAACAAGGTGTTCCGCTGGAATGATTTGATCTGTATCAATATCATCTCCCAGCACATAAGCTTTTCCGGTTATGATTTCCATTTTATCTCCTTAATTATCGAGAGGAAGTACCCCTCAGTAAATGTTGTCAAGCAGAAGCTTGCAACAAAAACATTTTTAATTTACAAATAATCTCTTGGGTCGGTTATCTTTCCCGTCAATGCCGAAGCTGCCGCTGTATAAGGTGAGGCAAGATAAACTGAGGAGGCTTTTGACCCCATCCTTCCGGGAAAATTTCTGTTGGTTGTTGAAACAACCTTTTCGTTAGTTTTTGTTCTTCCGAAGGTATCTGCCGGACCTCCAAGACATGCTGCACAGGAAGGTGGTGCAATCTTACACCCGGCATCAGAAAAAATATCCATGTAGGATTTGCCGTTTAGTGTTTCTTCCTTCAAAAAAGCTTCAACCATAACAGTAGAAGGTACAATAAAGGTATCAACCTTTACTTCATTGTTGTTAAGTATTCTGGCTGCGTTTTTAAAGTCTTCAATTTTACCCCCAGTACACGAACCAATATAGACTCTATCTATGTTCTCACCTTTAATTGTGCTTACTTTTTCCATATTGTCCGGACTATGAGGCTTTGCAACAACTGGCTCCAAATCTTTACCTTTATAAGTAATGGTTTTAACATAGCGTGCATCATTATCTGACAGAAAAAGAGTGTAGGGCTTTGAACTTCTGCTTTTTACAAACTCTTCGGTTTTTGAGTCGGGGGCAATAATTCCGTTCTTTCCCCCAGCTTCAATTGCCATATTACAAATCGTCATTCTTTCTTCAATGGAAAGGTTATAAATTCCGCTTCCAGTAAATTCCATTGCACGGTAGGTTGCTCCATCAACACCAATATCACCAATAATCTGGAGAATAATATCTTTTCCAAGAACGTAATCGGGAATATCTCCCTCAACTTCAAAGCGCATACTTTCAGGAACTTTTACCCACAGTTTTCCTGTGCCCATAATAAAAGCTGCATCGGTATTTCCAATTCCTGTGGCAAACTGTCCGAAAGCTCCTGCGGTACAGGTATGAGAATCGGTTCCAAACATAATTTCCCCAGGCCTGTTATGACCTCCCTCCGCCAAAGCAACATGACAAACACCTTTATAGCTCTTTGAAAAAGCATCGTAAAAGTATTTAATGTTTTGTTCTTGAGCAAATTCCCTCAATACCTCAAGGTTTCTGTTGGCGTGTTTATCTTTGGTGAAGATGTAGTGATCGGGAATGATAACAACCTTTTCCTTATCCCAAACTTTTGCGTCATCACCAAATTCTCGCTTAAAAATACCAATAGTTCCTGGACCACAAACATCATGGGTCATCAATGTATCGACATTTACCCAGATATTGTCACCAGCAGAAACAGCTTCTTTTCCGGCGGCATGAGCAAGTATTTTTTCTGTAATTGTTTGTCCCATATTTTCTCCTGTTAGTAACGTATAAGCCGGATATTATATCATTTTGCGCCTTCATAAAAAGTAGGCTGTTGACGACTGAAAAGTAGTGATAGAATCTGGTGATTGATAAAACAAGTCCTGAACTCATTCTCAGAAATGGCTTTGAGGCAGCCGTTTCTTCCGAGGTCAACTGAACAGCACCTTCACCTCTTGTTGAAGTAGCTGTTCAGTTGAA
>JADGAW010000041.1 GCA_015231815.1 Nitrospinota bacterium | reverse complement strand
AACTCAAAACCTTGTTGCTGCTCTCGCTGAAGCGAAGCAAAAGGTATTAATTATTGGTTGTGACCCAAAAGCCGATTCTACCCGATTGATTCTTCATTCAAAATGTCAGGATACAGTAATGCAGCTTGCAGCAGATGCTGGTTCTGTTGAAGATCTTGAATTGGAAGATGTTATGAAAGAAGGTTACGGTGGTGTTAAGTGTACCGAAGCAGGTGGTCCTGAGCCAGGTGTTGGTTGTGCAGGTCGTGGTGTTATTACAGCAATTAACTTTCTTGAAGAAGAAGGTGCATATGAAGAAGACCTTGATTTCGTTTTCTACGATGTTCTTGGTGATGTTGTTTGTGGTGGTTTTGCAATGCCTATCAGAGAAAACAAAGCACAGGAGATTTACATTGTTGTTTCTGGTGAAATGATGGCAATGTACGCTGCTAACAATATTTGTAAGGGTATTATGAAGTACGCAAAATCAGGAAGTGTAAGACTTGGCGGACTTATTTGTAACAGCAGAATGGTTGATAAGGAAAAAGATCTTATTGAAGCTCTTGCAGCAAAACTGGGAACACAAATGATTCACTTTGTTCCTAGAGATAACGTTGTTCAGCACGCTGAAATCAGAAGAATGACAGTTATTGAATACAATCCTGAAGCTAATCAGGCAAACGAATACAGAACGCTTGCAAAAAACATTATCGAAAACAAAAAACTTGTTATTCCAACTCCATTGGAAATGGAAGAGCTTGAAGAACTTCTCATGGAATACGGATTTATGGAAGTTGAAGATGAGTCTCTTGTTGGACAAAAAGCAGACGAAGCAGCAGCAGCATAATGAATATGCATTTCTTTTCCCTTACGTAAATTGTTGTATCAGTTTTACTATAGGGAGAAAACTAAATAGATAAACACGGAGGTTTTAATGGCAATGAATTTAACAAAAGAAAGCGGAGAAGCTTTAATTTCCGAGGTGCTTGATGCATATCCGGAAGAGGTGAAGGAAGAGCGTCGTAAACATTTGTATATGAACGACTCTGAAATGGAAAACACCTCAAAGTGTCTTACCGCAAACAGAAAATCACAACCCGGTGTTATGACCGTTAGAGGTTGTGCCTATGCTGGTTCCAAAGGTGTTGTATGGGGACCGGTAAAGGATATGGTGCATATTTCCCACGGACCGGTTGGTTGTGGTCAGTATAGCTGGGGAACCAGAAGAAATTATGCAAATGGAACTGCCGGTGTTGACAACTTTGTTGTTATGCAGGTTACCAGTGATTTTCAGGAAAAAGATATTGTTTTCGGCGGAGATAAAAAGTTGGAGCAACTTCTTAGGGAAATCAAGGAAATGTTTCCTTTGGCAAAAGGAATAACCATTCAGTCTGAATGTCCGATTGGACTTATCGGAGACGATATTGAGGCAGTTGCCAAGGAAATGAGCAAAGAACTTGACATGCCAATTATTGCTGTAAGGTGTGAGGGCTTTAGAGGTGTTTCTCAATCATTGGGACACCATATTGCAAACGACACAGTGCGGGATCATGCTCTTGGTAAAGCTGAGCCAAAGGACGAAACTCCTTATGACGTAGCAATTGTAGGTGATTACAATATTGGTGGTGATGCATGGGCTTCAAGAATTATTCTTGAGGAAATGGGACTTCGGGTTATTGCTCAATGGAGCGGTGACGGAACCCTCAACGAAATGCAGACAACCCATAAGGCGAAATTGAACCTTCTTCATTGCTATAGATCAATGAACTATATTTGTCGTCATATGGAAGAAAAGTACGGCATTCCGTGGATGGAATACAACTTCTTTGGTCCATCGAAAATTGAAGAATCGGTAAGAAAAATTGCAGAACATTTCGACGACAAAATTAAAGCTAACGCAGAAAAAGTTATCGAAAAGTACAAAGGCAGAATGCAGCAAATTATCGACAGATTTAAGCCAAGGTTGGAAGGCAAAAAAGTAATGCTCTATGTTGGCGGATTAAGACCTCGTCACGTTATTGGTGCTTACGAAGACCTCGGTATGGAAATTGTCGGAGCTGGATACGAGTTTGGTCATAACGATGACTACGACAGAACTTTAGAAGAAGCAAAAGAGTCAACCTTAATTTACGATGATGCAACGGCTTTCGAGCTTGAGACATTTGTTGACAAAATTAAGCCAGACCTTGTTGGTTCAGGAGTTAAGGAAAAGTATGTTTTCCAGAAAATGGGTGTACCTTTCAGACAGATGCATTCATGGGATTACTCGGGTCCTTACCACGGATATGATGGTTTTGAAATTTTTGCCCGTGATATGGATATGGCAATTAACGCCCCGGTATTTAAGAAAATGACTCCTCCCTGGAAAGAGCAGTAAAAAGTGAGAAGTGAAGAGTAAAGAGTAGATTCTATTCCTCTCCCTTGATGGGAGGGGTTAGGGGAGGGTGATCCAAATATCACCCTTCGAGGCTCCCCCGTAAAGTGAGGGGGAATTTATAACAATAATAACGGAGGAATCATGTCCGATACATTAGTAATTAAAGATCACAACACGGTTTTCGCTGAAGAGCGTTACCAGGTCTCGCAAGAGAAAAAGAAGGCTTTTGAAGCAGCGGCAGCTCCTGAAAAAGTAGCTGAGGTTGCTGCTTACACAAAGTCTCCTGAATACAAGGAAAAAAACTTTGATAGGAAATCCTTGACCATTAATCCGGCAAAGGCTTGTCAACCTCTCGGGGCAATATTAGTTGCTTCAGGTTTTGATGGCTGTTTACCTTATGTTCATGGATCCCAAGGGTGTGTTGCATATTTCAGATCGCACTTTAACCGACATTTTAAAGAACCTTTTGCGGCTGTTTCCGATTCAATGACAGAAGATGCAGCGGTTTTCGGAGGTCAAAAAAATATGGTTGCTGGTTTAAAGAACGCCTACGAAATTTACAAACCAAAAATGATTGCGGTCAGCACAACCTGTATGGCAGAAGTTATTGGAGACGACTTAAACGCCTTCATTAATAACTCTAAAAAAGATGGTGCGGTACCTGAAGATTTTCCAACACCGTTTGCTCATACGCCCTCATTTGTAGGAAGTCATTTGACTGGTTACGACAATATGTTGAGAGGGATTTTGTTCTACTTAACCAACAAGATTGAGAAAAGCGAAACTGATAACGGAAAAATTAATATCATTCCTGGTTACGATGGCTACAGTGTCGGTAATATTCGTGAAATTAAAAAAATGCTTGAAAGCATGGGCGTTGAATACACAATACTTGGTGATAACAGCGATATTCTGGATACTCCAATGGACGGAACCTACCACATGTACTCTGGTGGAACCACCATTGAAGAAGTAAAAGAAGCTAAAAATGCTAAAGCAACTTTTTCATTATTACCAGACAGTACTCCAAAAGTTTCAAAAACTTTCATCAAAGATGATTGGGAGCAACCTTTGGAAATGATTGTCCCTTTAGGAATTGACGGAACTGACGCTTTTCTTGGAAAAGTAAGTGAAATTACCGGAAAGCCGGTAAGTGCAGAGTTGGAAAAAGCTAGAGGCAGAGCACTGGATGCAATGGCTGATTCAAACTACTACCTTCATGGAAAAAAGTTTGCTATCTTCGGTGATCCAAGTTATGTTGAGGCATTGGTTGATTTCTACATGGAAATGGGAGCTGAGCCAAGTCATATTGTTATTACAACTGCAACAAAAAAAGTTGGAAGAACTCTTCAAAAGAAACTTGATGAAACAACCTTTGGTAAAAATGCCACTGTGCATTTTGGTCATGACCTTTGGCACCTTAGGTCGTTAATTGCTGATGAGGCAGTTGACTTTATTGTAGGAAGTACTCACGGAAAGCAATTAGCAAAGGAATTTGATATTCCGTTGGTAAGAATTGGATTTCCTATATTCGACAGACATCATCTTCACAGATACCCTGTTTTTGGTTACGAAGGTGTTATTAATATTCTCAACTGGACGGTTAACACCCTCCTTGATGATCTTGATAACAAAGCTACCTTCAACCTTGATATGGTCAGATAAACGAAACGGTTTCCTCCCCTGTTCTCAGGGGAGGAACAAACACTGAGTTTTTAAGATACTCTTCTTTTGCGACCTTTTCGAGCAAAAAAGAGGCTTGCGTTTTTTGCTGATTGTTTGAGCCGTCTTTTGGCGAGTTCTCAGCAATGCAAGGCTTTTTTCTTGCGAGAAATGGTTACCGAAGGGTCGCAAAATCAGAGTGTCTTTTTTTTGGTTCGTTTTTTTGGACAAGCAAAAAAATGAACATAATAATAATGGCGACGCCAACTTTTGGAGGCGAAAAAAATGAATTTAGCAACAATTAGGGAGTTATATCAGGAACCCGGATGCTCCCATAACGAAAAAAAAACCGATAAAACCTGCCCCCGTCCAACCCCGGGAAAAGCAGCAGGAGGATGCTCCTTCGATGGAGCACAAATAACCCTTGTCCCCATAACTGATGCGGCTCATATTGTTCATGGTCCCATAGGATGCGTGGGTAACACATGGAATAATCGAGGTGCTTTAACCTCTGGTCCAACAATGTACCGCACTGCTTTTACCACTAACCTTAACAATAACGATGTTGTCTTTGGTGGCGAAAAAAAGCTCTTTAAGGCGGTCAAGGAAATAGCAAAAAAATATAATCCCCCGGCAATTTTTGTTTACCAAACCTGCGTAACTTCTATGATCGGCGACGATTTGGAAGCTCTCTGCGAGGCAGCAACAGAAAAGTTTGGCGTAAAGGTGGTTCCTGTAGATTCCCCAGGCTTTACCGGAACAAAAAACTTTGGAAACCGGCTTGCTGGAGATGCACTTTTAAAACATATTATTGGTACTGAAGAGCCAAAAGAAGAACATCCTTATAATGTAAATTTCATTGGTGAATTTAATATTGCCGGAGAACTCTGGGGTGTTTTACCTGTTCTGGATAAAGCGGGCATTCGTTTGATTTCGTCTTTAAGTGGCGATTCCAGACTTAAAGAAGTGGCTATGATGCACCGGGCACAGGTGAATATGATGGTTTGCTCAAGGGCGTTGCTAAACGTTGCCCGAAGAATGAAAGACGATTATGGAATTCCTTATTTTGAGGGTTCTTTTTATGGCTCTGAGAACGTCACCAAAACTCTTGTGACCATAGCAGAATATATGAACAATCAGGAACTTGTGGAAAAAACAAAAGCTGTTTGTAAAGCTGAGTATGAAAAGGTCAAGCCTGAACTTGATGCTCTTAAAGCAAAACTTTCCGGCAAAAAAGTGTTGCTCTATACCGGTGGAGTAAAAAGCTGGTCAGTTGTTGGTGCCCTGCAGGAACTTGGCATGGAAATAATTGCAACCGGGACAAAAAAATCAACAGAAGAAGACAAACAGAGAATAAGGGAATTAATGGGAGATGATGCCACGATGATAACGGAAGGCGCACCTTCAAAACTTCTTGAACTTTGCAGGTCGATGAACGTTGACTTAATGCTGGCAGGGGGAAGAAATCAATATACTGCCCTAAAAGCAAGAATTCCATTTGTTGATGTTAATCAGGAACGGCACATTCCTTTTGCGGGATACACCGGACACGTAACCCTTGGTAAAACAATCCTGACTGCTCTGGAAAGTCCTGCTTTCAAGCTGGTCAGAAAAGCAGGTATTTAATAAATTTAATTGCAAAGCCACAGATAACACAGAAGATTTTAAATACTCTCATTATTTTGCGACCTTTTGAACAAGCAAAGAATGAACATAGAAATGAAAAACTATAGAGGCGCATAATTTTGTGTCTCTTTAAATGGAATAAAGATACCTTCTTAACCCTTTGATAAAGAGGGAGTAAGAGGGGTTTAGCTTTTAACAGCCTAGGTCAACGCCCTAGGAGAGATGTATTAACTAACAAGCCCTGAATGGGCTATTTAACAAGTGAGGCAAAAAAATGTCGTTAATTGAAGAAATGCAGGAACTGGAAAGTGCAGAGGAATTCTTCGAATACCTTGGCGTTCCCTACGATCCCAATAAAGTTCGCTTAATGAGAACCAGTCTGTTATGGAAATTCAGGTCATTAAAAGATCAAATAGATGCGAAATTCATCGATGCTGAGGATTCGGTTATAAAACAAAAATATGCTGATGCCCTTAATATTACCTATGTGCAACTTACCACCAACCCTGAAGCATTACAACGTTTGAGGGAAGAACGGAAAGAAGCGATGCCGGAAGGTTCTTCCTGTTCAGGTTGCAGCCATGAAATGCCGGATGGAGGATGCGGAGATGTCTCGGTTCCAGCAGGGCTCGAAAGTTAGGGCTCTTTACGATGTTGTCAACGACGGCACTGTTTACGGTGCTCAACGAGGTGAACTCATTAAGGAAGCCGGAGCCGTTGGTTACGTTAAGCAATTTGGCGAGTTAATTAGTGGTGTTGTTTACGATGTGCATTTTCTTGATGATGATCGACTGATAGGTTTTCGTGAGCATGAACTGATTTCAGGGGAGCTTAGCTGGTCGCCAGCTCAACATCAAAAAGGAAGCAGTGTTTTTGCGATAATGGAGCTTGCCTCCAAAACCGGAAATGTACCTAAAGATACGTTGGGAACTGTTGTTGGTGTTCGCTATCATGAGTCCCACGGTTATGTTTACGAAGTGCGGTTTCACGGTTTTGAGGATCAACGCTATGTTGTTACCAATCAACAAATTAAAAAAGTGATGAGTGACGGGTGATGAGTAATCAGTGAAGAATCTCCTTATTTACTTTTCCTTGTATTTGTTTGGCTGTTTGAGTAGCTTTTGAGAATTTTTAAACCCTCTTTATTTTGCGACCTTTTGAGCAAGAAAACAGTCTTTCGGTTTTTTGCTGACGAGCCACTTATTGGCGAGTTCTCAGCATTGCAAGACGGTTTTGTTGTGAAGAAAGGTTTTTTACAGGATTGCAAAATAAGAGTGTCTTTTTTTTGATTCGTTTTTTTGGACAAGTAAAAAAATGAATGAACTTCCCCTCCTAGGAGGAGCAAGGAACGAGTGGTTATTATTATTCACTTTTCACTACTTACTTTTTACTGAATGACAATGGACGAAATTGAGAAAAAAAAAGAACTGGCAAAACTCAAAAGAAAAACCTCGGAAATCGCAGGACAAATCCACGATATTGTTGAAGAGTCTCTTATGACCGATTACAATCAACTTCCTGAACTGTCCAAAGAAATTGTAGAAGCCTGTAACGCCTACAAGTCCTTCAAAAAACAAAACGGTTTATAGTTTTATTCGGCTTTTAAAGCCCCAACGGGGCGAAATATACCAGCCTAGGGCAACGCCCTAGGTATTAAACAATCCCCCGCTATACAAGCCCTGAAAGGGCAAGTTATACCAACCCAGAGCAACGTTTCGTGAAGTAATGTTTGCAACAAAAAGCCCAAACGGGGCGCAATATACCAGCCTAGGGCAACGCCCTAGGTATCAAACAATTCATCGCTACACAAGCCCTGAAAGGGCAAATTATACCAACCCAGAGCAACATTCCGTAAAGTAATGTCGCAAAAACAAAAAGTCTCAAAGGGGCGCAATATACCAGCCTAAGGCAACGCCCTAGGTATCAAGCAATTCCCTGCTACACAAGCCCTGAAAGGGCGAGTTATATCAACCCAGAGCAACGTTTCGTGGAGTAATGATCGTAAAACCAAAAGCCCCAACGGGGCGAAATATATCAGCCTAGGGCAACGCCCTAGGTATCAAACAATTCCCTGCTACACAAGCCCTGAAAGGGCGACTTAAACTAATCCCACAAATAACTTTCGTTATATTCGACATCATATCGTTTCAATAAACCCCGATATTCATCCTGAAAACTTCTTTGAGAGTGATGCTCTTTTTGATTATTAATGTACCGCTTTAGGTCGTCAACCTGAGAACTGCCAATGGAAAAGGCGCCGTATCCTTTTTGCCAATAAAACTCTTCATACTCCTTACCTTTTGTTTTAATCCATTTGGAGGATTTCTTTTTTACCTCTTCAATAACAGAAAACAACTTTTCGGATTTAGACAGTCGACAAAGAATATGGACATGATCATCGACACCCCCGATAATAATCGCAGGGCTTTCGCAACCTTTCAGAATTGTTGCCATATATGCGTACAACTCTTTTTGAATTGGCTCTTTGATGAATGGTCTTCTCGATTTTGTGCTGAAGACAATATGGACGAGGATTTTTGACAAAGATTGCGGCATGGTTACGTCGCCCCTTCAGGGCTAATCAAGGGTGGTGGTTTATTTATTCCCAGAGCGTTGCCCCGGGCTGGTTTATACAAGCCCGTTGGGCTTGAATTAATGAAAAACCATTATATACTCAAGAAAACAATGGGAATTGCTGGACAAATTCACGATATTGTGGAAGATAGTCTTATGACCGACTATAACCAACTCCCCGAATTATCCAACGACCTTGTGAAAGCACGTAAAACCTTCAAGTCCTTCAAAAAAGAAAATGGTTTTTAGGAAAGTAAGCTACTAATATAGCTAAGGTTTCAAATCATAAGGAATATTTGTGAAAAGTAATTCCATTACTTTTCCCCTTTCAGCCTTTTTACCACCAATTAATGAATTTCTATAGAGTTCAATAAAATTAGAATCTTTACTGAAAATCTCAAAAATTGTTTTATGTGCGGCATTAGTTAGCACATAAAATGCACCAACTTTACAAATGGATGAGATTACATCCTTTAATCTATATTGATCAGAAAGTGAGAACAATTTTTTGTTGTATTTAATAAATCCATTTTTATAATGTGATACTACATAAGGGGGATCAAGAAAAACGATATCATTCTCTTTTATATTTTCTAAAACCAATTCAAAATCTCCCGATTGAAAAATTACATTCTCAAATCTCTTTTGTATTGTAAGAAACTGGTTTTGATCATAAATCTTACACTTCCTATAACCATAAGGGACATTGTAGTTACCTTTTAAATTTACTCGGTAAAGGCCATTAAATGATGTTTGATTTAAATATATAAATTGAGCAGCTTTTTTCCATGGGTTTTTAAATTTAATCTCACGAATTAAATAATAATCTTGTTTATTGTTTTTGAATTTACTTAATTCCTCGATAACTTTTAATGGGTCTTCTTTTATTGATTTAAATGTATCGATCAATTCAGAATTACAATCAGAAAGATATGAAACATTTTTTGGAATAAGAGAAAGAAAAATTGAAGCTCCCCCTAGGAAAGGCTCATGATAATTATCGTAGTTGTCAATTTTTATAATTGCATTTAAATGTTTTCTTAACCATCTTTTGCCTCCAGCCCATCTTAGGAAAGGGTTAATTGGGTGATCAACACTCATTAAAGATTATTACCCCCACAAATCACAATCATGATTATTTCTAAGGAATTCAAGGAATTTAATCATAGCTTTAGCAGATTGTGAAAAATGTATTAGTTTATAATCAAGACCTTTTTGTTGTACAATCTCAGCATAAGTAAGATTTAAAGTCTTATCAGGAATAAAGACCGTATCCCAATAAAATTTTCGATCTCCTCTTGGTTTGTCTGCAAGAAATCCCTTTGTTTCTCCAATAAATGTTTTAATAGTCTTTCCATCACAGTAGCCAATTACGGCTCTTGCTGTAGCTTCTCTATTAGAAGAATTGGTTTCGAGTATAAAGTCATCACCTAAAGTATTCCATAAAGGTTTAGTCAAACCACCGGGGTAATTTCTTCTATCATAATCCTTAAAGATAAGTCCTGCATGCTCAACAATACAAGGAATTCTTAAAGAGCTATACGCTTCTTTGACTTCATGTTTTACCATTTCCTCTATATCAACCTCTAATCTTTCAGCTATGTTAAGGGTATGCAAAGTAAACTTAAATATATCTTTAATTAGGCTACCATCAGTTAATTTACAATTTTTAGAAAATTCACAATTTTCTTCTTTTTTAAACTTACTACTTGTCACGTAATTAACTTCAATCATTTGTTAATTTTTTATTTTTTCAAGTAAATCACATATAAAACTTGTTAAATCATCTGTTCTAGCAGGTAATATTTCAATATGCCTTGCATTAAATAATTTTTTTTCAAATTCTGATGGATGTTTTACAACGATGTATGCTCGTGGACTACTAATCCCATTATTATTCTTAAATTGTTCAGTAATTAAACGAAATAAATATGAAACGTTTGGATCCCTAAAGCTATAACCAAGAAATAAAACAGTCCTATTCAATAAATCTGATTTAAATCTGTAATCTAATTCAGTTGATAAAGATAACCTCCTTTCATAATCTGCTTCAGAGAGCACAAGCATATCCGTATGATTCAAATCACCATGAAATTTGATGATTTCGCATTCATCGTTATTGGCTCTACACATATGTTGCTCTTGTACAATAACTTTGTTATTTCTACCTAAGAGATTAAAAGAACGTTCAAGAAAATCATCGAAATTAGTTGTATAAAATGTTTTGCATTTATCAAGTTCAGTTAATTTTTTATGTATGGCAGAATCTTTTAAGGCATCATCTGGCGGATTAATTTCTTGAACAAGCCAATTTGTTAATTTTGCTGTATTATTAATTAATCTGAAGTATTCTAAGATTTGTAAATCTGTTCCTCTTACTCTTAATAAGTCTGGGTCATCAAAACCAAGTATATTGGCAGCCTTGTTTACAAGCTCCTCCCATGAAGGGCCTCTTTTTTTTAGGCCTTTGACATCCCATGAAACAGACATTGAAATACCTGCGCCAATAAAAGGTAATAACCTTCCTTCTTTATATACTTTTTTTAATTCTTGAGGGCAATTAACCATTTAATTTGTTAATTATTAGTCGTGTCATAGAATGTGTGTGAGGAATTTTATTATGAGGGTGTGTTTCAAATAAATCATTATCAGATTCATATAAAATTTTATTCTTATCAAAAAAGCTTAAATATTCTTTATGCTGTAATAAAAGCGGCTTAAAATCTTTATGAGCGATTGATAGTTCCTGTCTACGTGAATTAAAAGCGCAGACAATAAAATAACCATTTAATTTTAAACTATTCATACATTTACTAATCAAATAAATAATCTCGGATTTTTCTTTTAGGCAATGAAATAGGCCGTAAGCAATAATAATATCGTAATGATTCTCTGATAGTTTAAATTTTAAAACGTCTGCTTGTTTAAGTTTAATTCTTTTATTTTTTAAGAGCCTATCGTTTGCATTCTTGATTGCAAATTTTGAAATGTCGATTGCATCAACAAAACATCCTTTATTTGATAAATAAATAGCGTTCTTAGCTTCACCGCAACCCAAGTCTAAAACATTTAGGCCTTTATAATTATTGATAAAATCATCGATTTTATATATTAGACTGCCAGCTTTATGCCCCCAAAAACATCCACAGTTTTTATACCCTAAATCGTAGCCGCCATTTTTCATTTTCTATTTGCATTAAACCAATTAATAAACTCATTTAGCAATTCTTCCTTATTTCCACCATTAAAAATATATGCATCCGCTTCATATTTAATTGAAGGTATTTCTCTTTCTACGTGATGGAACCGTTCATGCCTAAATTGATGGATTTTTATATTAAGACTCCCTCTATTCTTATAATTTCTAAAAGCATCATCTCGTGTTGTATCAACATAAATTAGGATTAAACCAGGACATAATACTTTTAATTCTTTTACTGTCTTAAGGTGCCTAATGCCATCAACTATAGCTATGTTTTCTTTTCTCGAATCAATCTTATCTAATATTTCATTCGCTAAATCTAAGGGGCCAGTAGGACTATTTATAAATTCATCTGCTTTCTTTTGGAATTCAGAGCGTTCTTTTGTACCGAAATCTTTCATTCCAATAAGTTTTGCTACACATTTTCTTGTTGAAACATAATTAAAACCCAGTTTTTTTGACAAAAGTTCACAAATTATCGTCTTACCAACTCCTATTTCACCAACTAATAAAATTACATTAGAAAAGATATTAAATTTTGTAGGTTTAATAACTACTTGTTTAAAGCCTTTTGGTTGTTTATAAAAACTTCTAATTACTAATTGCGACCAAAATTCAAATTCATAAAAATGTTCCCAAAGTAATTCTGTATTCATAAAAGTTACACCATTTACAGAAAGTTCCTTCGCGACATCATTTATTTGAAAGTTCTTAGGTAAACGCCCTAAAAGGACAATGCCAAAATGT